>QMMS01000115.1 GCA_003647375.1 Deltaproteobacteria bacterium | reverse complement strand
TTTTTAGCGATATTGGGGTTTTCCTCAAGAAAAATACTCAGTTTTTCATTGATGAGAGACTCCACAAGACCCTTGACTTCACTGTTACCCAGTTTGGTCTTTGTTTGACCCTCAAATTGCGGATTGATGATGCGAACACTGATAATAGCCGCAATGCCTTCCCGCACATCGTCTCCACTTATTTTTGAAAGAAGATTTTTGGGTAAATTGCCATTCGATAGATATTGATTAAGTGTGCGGGTCAATCCGGCTTTAAAGCCTATCAGGTGAAAACCTCCTTCTACTGTGTTGATATTATTAGCAAAAGAAAATATTTTTTCTTTAAATGTGTCATTATATTGTATGGCGACTTCTATCTGAACATCGGCTTTCTCGCCCTCAATAAAAATGGGCTTGTGAATGGCTGCGTGCCGCTTATTAATGTATTCAACAAATGAAACAATGCCCCCCCTATACATGAATTCATTTTTTTCATCAGATCTCTCGTCCTGGAGGATAATTCTGATGCCCTTGTTCAGGAAAGCCAGTTCTCGTATCCGACGGACTAAAATTTCATAACTGAATTCAACGCGATTAAATATTTCAGGATCCGGGGTAAAGTGTATCTTTGTGCCTATTTTTTTTGTTTTACCGACCACCGCTAATTCACTTGTCTTCAGTCCTCTCTCATAGGTCTGATAATAAACCTTTTGGTCTTTATAGACTTCTACTTCCAGAATTACAGAAAGCGCGTTTACAACCGATACCCCTACGCCATGAAGGCCGCCGGAAACTTTATAGGAATCATTGTCGAATTTACCACCGGCATGCAGTTTTGTTAACACCACTTCAACGGCTGGAATTTTTTCGGTTTTATGAATTCCAACCGGTATTCCCCGGCCATCGTCTTCCACGCTCACGCTTTCGTCAGGGTGAATGGTTACAGTGATATTCTTACAGTATCCGGCCATTGCCTCATCAATACTGTTATCAACCACTTCATAAACCAGATGATGCAGCCCGGCAACATCCACATTTCCGATGTACATAGAGGGCCTTAACCTTACAGGCTGCAACCCTTCCAATACATCGATACTCGTTTCGTCGTATTTTGCTTCCATTATATTCTCATCGGCATAATTACGCCCAAATATGATTTATCGTTTTCCCCTTCGATAACGCAGGGTTTTTCCTCGCTGACAATATTGATCAATACCTTTTCAGTTTCAATTGCATTTAATATTTCAATAAAATATTTCGGGTTGAAAGCGACCTTTACCGGATCCCGGCTGAAATCAATTGCCATGTCTTCTTTTGATTCACCAATTTCGGGATTTGTCGCACTGACGGTAATACTGTCTTGCCCAAAATCAAAAACCGCCCCTTTATAATTTTCCGAGGATAAAATAGACATCCGTTTCAACATCATTGTAAACTGAGCCCGATTGACAATAATATCAAATCTATTTTCTTTTTTAACAATGTCCGTATATTCTGGGAATTCTCCTTCCAAAAGCCTGATAATAACCGTTTCGGTCTCTTTTTTGGCGATAAAATAGGTTTTCTTTATCCCGACACGAACGGTCCCCTCTAAAGATAAAAATTTTGCAACTTCCATCAATCCCTTTTTTGGAATGATTATTTTATCAAATGCCGGAACATTAACATCTTTCTTAAAATGATAATCCGCTTTTGAAAGCCGGCTTCCGTCGGTGGATACCATTCTGACACAGATATCCTCCTCTGTTTCAATACGCTCGAAAAGGGTGCCCGTTATATGAGCGCGTTTATCGTCTGTTGCGCCGCTGATCATGGCATTCTTTTCGATCATTTTTTTTAAAAAAGAAGATTCCATTTCAAAAAGTTCAATTTCATCTACTTTAGGATTTTCAGGAAATTCCTCCGAATCCATGCCCACAATATGATACTGAATATCCGGACTACCTATTTCAATCCATTTATTTTCCACCTCATTAATTTCGATATCCTCGTTTGGAAATTCCCTGACAATTTCATATAATTTCCTGGCACTGATGGCGATACTGCCTTCCTTTTCAACAATCGCCGGATAAGAACCCTCGATACCGGTTTCAAGATCTGTTGCCATCAGCGTGATGCCGTTGCCGGATGTGGTCAACATGACATTTTCAGTTATTGCAAGATTGCTCTTTCGGCTGGTCAATCCCTGAATTTTAGAAAGAACCGCCAGAATATCCCCTTTTTTGATTGTAATCTTCATATGTATTTCCTACCTTATAAATAAAGAAGTATTAATAAGGGCTGTTCATAATAACAACAAGTTAACAATAAATTGATTTTATTAATATAATATAATATTTTCTTTTACAATAAGTGATTGAAAAACTGTTCAAAAACGGATCGTTTTCGTCTATGGTTTTCTTTTTGTTCATAAATAGAAAATTATGAACATTTTATCAATACAAAATACAAGATATTGTGTATAAAGAGGCTTTACTTATATACATATAGCTGGAAGAACCGTACGAAACAAGATGAAATTTATTGCTGACCTCCATGTGCATTCAAAATATTCCAGGGCTACTGCTAAAAACCTCGATTTGGAAAACCTTTATATAGCGGGTCAACTAAAAGGAATTACGGTACTGGGTACCGGTGATGTTACACATCCTGTCTGGTTTAAGGAAATAAAAGAAAAATTAGTGCCGGCCGAAACGGGGTTGTTTAAACTCAGAGAAGACATCGCCCGGGCATGTAAGGATCACATACCTGTAAACTGCCAGGGTACAGTCCGATTTATTCTGGTTTCAGAAATCAGCAATATCTATAAAAAGTATGGAAAAACCCGAAAAAATCACAATCTTGTGTTTTTTCCGGACATTGAATCTGTTGAAAAATTTAACCAGGCACTTGATAAAATAGGGAATATCAAATCAGATGGTAGACCGATACTGGGTCTGGACGCCAGAAACCTTCTGGAAATATCCCTTGAAATGTCGCCGGGAAGTTTTCTGGTACCGGCCCATATATGGACGCCCTGGTTTTCCATGCTGGGTTCGAAATCAGGATTTGATTCGATTCAGGAATGTTTTGAGGATCTGACGCCCCATATTTTTGCAGTAGAAACCGGTTTGTCTTCTGATCCCGAAATGAACTGGCGAGTTAAAGGTTTAGATGGATTGACCCTGATATCCAATTCAGATGCCCACTCTCCGATGAAATTAGGGAGAGAGGCCAATATATTTAATACCGACCTGAGCTATTCTCATATCAAAAACGCCATCAAGACGGGCGATCCAGAATTATTTTGTGGTACATTTGAATTTTTTCCCGAAGAGGGCAAATATCATATCGATGGACACCGGAAGTGTGATTATCGATCATGGCCAACAGAGACAATTCAAAAAAAAGGGCTTTGTCCTGTCTGCGGGAAGCCCGTGACACTCGGTGTTTTATATAGGGTTGAGCAACTGGCGGATCGTCCCCTTGGGGCGTTTCCGGAAAGACACCATGCCTTTCATCATCTCATTCCGCTTAATGAAATTTTGTCTGAACTACTAAATGTCGGACCCAATACCAAAAAGGTCAATAAGGTATATAATGAGTTGTTAATTAAAAAAGGAGCGGAATTAAAAATACTGCATGAGCTTCCGATAGAATCGCTGAATCATGTTGATGTTCCTTTATTAGGCGAGGCGATTGAACGGGTCCGGAAAAAAGAAGTTCAGATTTTTCCAGGATATGATGGCGCGTATGGGACGATTGAATTATTTACATCCCGGGAAAAAGAAAAAATGAGCGGACACATATGATAATTGCGGTTCAAATCAGAATCGTGGGCATACTTATTTCCGTCCTATTTCTCTTTGTGGCGGTGCCTGTTGTTCAGGCGGATATTTACCTGTTTATCGACAGCCAGGGCGTGCTTCATTTCACCAATGCGCCGACATCGTCTCAATACACGCTGTATATCAAGGAGCGGCCAAAACCGGCAACGGCAACCAAAAAATATGATGGAATTATTCAGGAAGCTTCTAATACGTTTGACCTGTCGTTTTCTCTGTTGAAAGCGATGATAAAAGTGGAGTCTGACTTTGATTCAAGGGCTGTTTCCAAAAAAGGGGCCCTTGGTTTGATGCAGATTATGCCCCAGAACCTGCAGGCATTCAATATCCGAGAGCCCTATGATCCCAAAGACAATATTATGGGCGGTGCCCGTTATTTCAAGTCTCTTATAGAACGGTTTGAAGGAAAACTTCCATTGGCGTTGGCAGCCTACAACGCAGGTCCGACCATTGTGGATAAATACAGGGATATACCGCCAATCAAAGAGACGCAAGATTATGTCAAAAAGGTTATGAAGTATTTTTATCTATACAAAAACAGCTAATTTTATACCGCAATCGGACAAACCGACAGCACCGGGCAGGGACCTTTGCGTGAAACCCGGTCGGTGGTCGATCCCGTCATAAGCACCTCTATGAGGTTGCGCCCACGAATACCGAGAATGATAAGATCTATTGAATTTAGCAGGGAATATTTGATGATCTCTTCATAGGGTCTGCCGGTCAAAAGGATTGCTTTGGGTCGACACCAGACAGCGGACTCTTCAGGAATCATTTTGGATAATTTTTCATTCAACTGATCGTACAATGTTTTTTCGGGTGAAACACCAGGGCTCGCACCGGACTTCAATATGTCTTTATAGCTCGGTGTTTCTATCACATGGACCAGGTGCAGTTCCGATTCGAAATCCTGAGCCAGGCTTAAACCATATTGAAAAGCGAGTTCAGAAAAGGTTGAAAAGTCACATCCCACCAGTATTTTCTTAAAACCCAGCAAAGACTCCCCGGTAGATGTGTCAACACCCTCAAGACTTCTGACGATAAGCAATGGGCATGGCAGGGTTCTCATTAACCGCTCGGTGACAGATCCCAGGAAAACACGTTTGAGCCCACTGCGCCCGTGCGTTGCCGAAACAACCAGGTCAATCTGGTGCATGGCCACAAATTTCGATATTTCATCCGGGGGATGACCTGCTGTGACCAGAGGCTCCCAGTCGATGGTTTGATTTTGCATCATCCGTTTCAGTTGTTCATGGGTATATCCGATGGTTTTGTTTTGAAGCTCCAGGGGCGCAAAAATGATATCCCCATATGCTGCCGTGGTGCTTAAATCCACAATATGGCAGACAAAGAGCCTGGCATTGAATTCTTTTGCCAGAGCCACGCCGGAAGATATGGCAATGGCGGAAAGGTCAGAAAGGTCTGTGGCACATAAAATGTTATTGAAGTTGACTTTCATGATAGGCCTCCACTTTTGTATGTTTCGGTAAATACGGTAAAGAGAAAAGCCATAAAAGGCGATGATCGCGTTCAGCAGAAATATAATTGCGCAGAACAATTCTGAATCCGCAACCAATGCAGGCGCGTTGATAGTCGGTTCAAGTAGATGATGAATTATAAATGTTTTAAAAAGTATTGTCCAATAAAAAATCAGGAACAATTATAAAGAAAGTGATGATGTTGCTCCTATACGACCAGATCCTGATGGATTCTGCTTCCCGATGGTATGGTAACCGGCGAATCTCCGGGATTCGTTATTTTTACCTGCCCCGTGATGGTCACATTTTGTTGAAAAAACACATTCCCCTCTATCTTTAGCGATACGCAGTCAATAAGGCTGGGTGGCCACTGGAACCGATGGTTAAAATCATCGATATGACCGAAATATACAGGGTCAAGGGTAATCTTTGGGGGAGGTGTTTTTCTTTTCGGGTTTATAATGAGCCGACTCTTTTCGGCCAGCAGGTAACAATCCGAACGAATGGCGAGCAGGTCCCGGCATTTTTTCACCGGCAGAAACCGGCTTCTCGAAACACGGACAGCTGTCGATCCTTGAAACATGGAAATGGCAGCCCCCATGGCGGTTTCTATCTGGTAGACCTTCGGGCTGTCTTTCTTTCTGGGGTTCACGGTTTTGGGGTTGACAATCATGGGGAGGAACAGGGACCCTTTTGTGTCGAAAAGAGCTTTCAGGTATTTGAGATTGATCCACAGATTATTTGTGTTGAAATATCGGTATCGTTGGATATCCTGAAACGCGGCAATTTCATTTTTAGGGCACTGGGCGATTTCCCGCAAAACCAGCGAGCCGTTTTTATACCTGGCAAGGTGCCCCCCTTTTACGTCGGCAGGGGTTCTTTCTGCCACCTCCATCATAAAGGAATGGTCATGAGCGGCAAAAAAACCCAAAAGGGTTTCATCCAGTGTTGCACCAAGATTATCCGAGTTGGCGATAAAACCATATTCAATACCGCTGTCCAATAATTTTTTCAGTAGACCGGAGGAGTAGAGAGCCGCATAAATATCACCATGGCCCGGGGGGTTCCATTCCAGCTCGGGGTTGGCCGGGCACTGGACCGGCTGCAGATTCGACACAAGTACTTTCGGGAATTTGTTTTGGATAAAATATAAGGGCTCAAGGGCAGGGCTGAGCGCCGACACCGCCGACACCGTGTCCTGATGGGTATTGTAACTGTTCATGAAGGCCAGCTGCGCACCGCAGTGTTCTGCCTGTTTCAGCTTTATTTCAAGAAAGGATTTTCCCTCTTTGACAGGAATAAGGGATTTTGCTCTGGTAAGCCCCATGCTGGTGCCGAGACCACCGTTTAGAACAATGGCCACCGTCTTTTTCATGGCAGCATGTCCTGCGTCCGAATAGGCCTGCAGACCGGCTGCGTCTGGAATGTTTTCAGGTGAGACGGGCCGAATGTCATTTTCTGACAGGAGCCCGGTATCTCCTGCTGCTACCTGCTGGTAATAATGACAAAAGGTGTCAATCACCAAAGAGGGCAGGCCCGCCTTTTCCATTTTTAAAACAAAAACGTTAAGGGGTTTTATCATAAAAAGACCATTTGTGGATGGGCACTATTTAAATTACCGGCTCAGTCCATCCCATGGGATCCTCGGTATTGCCGTACTGGATACCCTGAATGGCATCGAAGAGTCGCTGGGCCACCGGTCCAACGCCGCCGTTGCCCACGGAAACGATGTCATCACCGTACTTGAGTTCACCCACAGGGGAGATAACCGCCGCCGTTCCGGAACCGAATATTTCCGCCAGTTTGCCCGAACGCCAGGCCGTCATGACTTCATCGATGCTGATTTTTCTTTCCGAAACCTTCATCCCCCAGTGTTTTGCGAGTTTTATGACCGAAGTCCGGGTGATTCCCGGCAGGATACTGCCGCTTAATTCGGGTGTGATGATCTCGTCATCGATCACAAAAAAGATATTCATGGCGCCCACTTCTTCGATGAACTTCTGTTCGACGCCGTCCAACCACAACACCTGGGTGTATCCTTCTGAGTGGGCTTTTTCACCGGCCAGCAGGCTGGCGGCATAATTGCCCGGTGTTTTGGCCTCACCGACACCACCGCTTACCGCCCGGACATGTTCTTTGGTCACCCATATCTTTACTGGATTGAACCCTTCGGGGTAATAGGCTCCCACCGGGGACAAAATAATAAAAAACCGGTAGGTGAAAGATGCGCGTACCCCCAGAAAGGGATCGGTAGCCACAATAGTGGGCCGTATATAAAGAGACGTTCCCGGAGCGCTTGGCACCCAGTCTTTCTCCATTTTCAGGAGTTGTTTGAGCGTGTCGAGGGCTGTATCTTCGTCAAATGCGGGTATACAAAGTTGTTTGCCGGAACGGTTCATGCGTTTGAAATTGTCTGCCGGGCGAAAAAGCTGGATACCGCCCGAATCAGTGCGATAGGCTTTCAGTCCTTCAAACACAGCTTGACCATAGTGCAGCACCATGGTCGAAGGGTCCATGGATATGGGAGCGTAGGGCTCGATTCTCGGATTGTACCACCCCTTTTCGATACTGTAATCCATATTGAACATATGATCGGTGAATATGGTGCCGAAACCGAGGTTGGCTTCATCCGGTTTGGGTTTCAGTCTCTGGGATTTTGTAATGGTCAACTGCATCATATCCTCCTTGTTCAAAAAGGAATTCTTTTGTTTGTGTATTGGAAAAGCACTGTTCAGTAGATCGAGAGAGAAGAATCAACATCAAAAATGTGTAAGTGCTTTAGATTCATGGCGATACGTATTTTCTCACCCGGGCGAACAATTCTACGGCCTTCACTTTTTGCTACGAATTTGACGCCGTTAAAGTCCATGTGCATGATGGTTTCACCCCCAAGCGGTTCCACAACCTCCACAAGTCCGTTGACCATCCAAGGGTCTGGAAATGAATTGTTGTCGTTATCGATGGTGAGATCTTCCGTTCGAAGCCCCATGGTAACAGTCATTCCATCTTTCAGTGAATGACCCGATTTTTCAGGTATGGGTATGTTAAAGTCGGTATTGAACTGGAGCGTCAAACGGGCATTTTTTGAAACAATCTTTGCAGACACTAGATTCATTGGTGGCGAGCCAATGAAACCGGCAACAAATGTATTTACGGGATTCTCGAATAATTCAAGCGGCTTTCCGATCTGTTCAATATTCCCGTCTTTCATGACAACGATACGGTCGGCCAGGGTCATGGCTTCCACCTGATCGTGCGTTACATAGATGATGGTGGACTGAACATTTTTGTGGAGTCGTTTGATTTCGGTACGCATCTGTGTCCGCAGCTTGGCATCCAGATTCGAAAGCGGCTCATCAAACAGGAAAACGGATGGTTTTCGAACGATTGCCCTGCCCATGGCCACACGCTGTCTCTGGCCACCGGAAAGTTCGAACGGTTTTCGCAGGAGAAGATCTTGAAGGCCGAGTATGGAAGCAGCATCATTCACGCGCTTTTCAATTTCCTCTTTGGGTTTTTTTCTCAGTTTGAGGCCGAATGACATGTTGTTAAAAACGTTCATATGTGGATAAAGTGCGTAGTTCTGGAAGACCATGGCAACGCTCCGATCTTTGGGAGCAACATCGTTGACGACCCGATCTCCAATATGAATGACTCCGCTGGTAATCTGCTCCAGCCCGGCAACCATTCTCAGGACAGTGGATTTGCCGCATCCCGAGGGTCCCACCAGAACAGCAAACTCGAGATCTTTTATTTCAAGATCGATCCCATGGACGACCTCGGTCTTACCAAATGCTTTAACTACCTTTTCAAGACTCACTTCTGCCATTTAAAACACCTGTTTTTGAAGGGTATTTTTTCTGGAAAATTTGCAACACGTCGATTTCGGAATGTCATAATGAATCAAATCATTTCTAAATCAAATATTCTTAAAATTTGCAACACGCATCAAGGAAATAGTCGCTGATTCCAGAATACACCATTAAGACGGCCTCGGTGGCAAACGGTTTCTTACCGAGTCATAGACAACCATGAAATTGATCATGTTTTATACTGTAAAGTCAAGGTTTCTTAACCTTTTTTTTGAGTTTTTGTTCGATCGTTATGTTCAGGTCACCATTTTCGGCGGATAGCGGTGAAGATCGATAATAAGCCTTGACTCCAGGTATATTTGAAAATAGTTTAGCTTGACAGGGTTTCACCCGTTCCTACATACCCATCATGAAGATCGAACGCACAGAAAAACCAACTAAAGGAGGCGTGAGTTATGAAAAACCGTAGACTATTAATGTTCTCGATGTTTTTGGTACTCGTTGTTTTTTCCGCAGGTCAGGTCATGGCAAAACCAATTACGATCAATTGGTGGCACGCCATGAGAAGTGCGCGCGGAGAGATCTGTAATTACATGATTAAGCAGTTTAACGAATCCCAGGACAAGTATGTTGTCGTCGGAACCAATAAAGGCAACTACGATGAAACCGTCAACGCCGGCGTGGCGGCCATCCGGGCAAAAAAACAACCGCACATTCTCCAATCCTTCGAGGTGGGCACCCAGACCATGATGCTGTCCGGCGCCATCTATCCGGTATACAAGCTGATGAAGGACGCGGGGTACGATGTCAACTGGAAGGACTATCTTCAACCCGTGCTCTCCTACTACATGAATTCGGATGGCAACTTGATGTCCATGCCGTTCAATTCTTCCACACCGGTTATGTATTACAACGTGGATCTATTCAAAAAAGCAGGAATTCCCTTATTGTCCAAGTCAGAGGCGATTACGTGGGATGACATGGAGGAAATCACCGCGAAGCTGGTAAAATCAGGCGTGCCTGGTGGCCTGGTTACGGCCTGGCAGTCCTGGACGCAGATCGAAAACTACAGCGCAATTCACAACATCCCGTTTGCAACAAAAGCCAACGGATATGAAGGACTGGATTGTGAATTGACGATCAACAACGATAAAGTGGTGAACCATATTGCACGTTTAAAATCATGGATGGCGGACGGACGCTTTTTTTACGGTGGGCAGAAATATCAAGGACCAAAAGCTGAGTTTCTTGCTCAGAATGCCGGTCTTTATATCGATTCCATCAGTGGAATCGCCAAGCTGAAAAAAGCAGTCAAGGACTTCAAGTGGGATGTGGCACCGCTGCCGGTGGAATCCTGGATGAAAGAGCCCCAGAATTCCATCATCGGTGGCGCATCCAACTGGGTTCTCAAAGGACACAGCAAAAAAGAATACGAAGGGGTTGCGGCATTCCTGGACTTTCTGGCCACCAATAGAATGCAGGGTTACTGGCACATGCAAACCGGCTATTTCCCGATCACATTGACATCTTACAAAGGTCTTAAAGATGTCGGTTATTTTGATGCCAATCCCTTTCAGGAAGTCGGCATCAAACAGATGACGCGTCGTGAACCGACAAAAATATCACGTGGGTTACGTCTTGGGTACTTTATTCAGATCCGTAACATTATTAACGAAGAACTTGAACTGGTCTGGAATGACAGCAAAACGCCCAAGGAAGCGCTGGACAATGCAGTCAAGCGCAGCAATATAAAACTGAGAGAGTTTGAAAAAACCTACAAGTAATAACCGAAGCAACCCAACCTTGATGAAAAACGCGGCGTTTCCAGGCGCTTGGTGGGAACGCTGCGTTTGACCTAGGACGGCATGATAAAGAGATCTATTTTTAAATCAAGGCTTCTGCCGTATCTGTTGATATTTCCGCAGATATTGGTCACGGTAGCCTTTTTTTACTGGCCGGCCGCCCAGGGGTTGATGCAGTCTCTCATGCTCAGCGATCCTTTTGGGATGCACAATACGTTTGTCTGGTTCGACAATTTTATCGCACTGTTCAAAGACCCGCTGTACCTCCGCTCTGTTGTGACGACCTTGTTATTCAGCGCAGCAACGGCGTTTGTTTCCATATCGTTGGGACTTTTTATCGCCACCATGGCCAACCGGGCATTGAGAGTAAAGGCGCTGATCCGGACACTGCTGATCTGGCCCTATGCGGTTGCACCGGCAATTTCCGGAATCCTCTGGTTGTTTCTGCTGCACCCTTCCTATGGTGTTGTTGCTCTGACCATCAAACGGTGGTTCGGGGTCGACTGGAATCCGGTGCTCAGGGCAGGCGATGCCCTTACAATGGTTGTGATGGCAAGTGCATGGAAAGAGATCAGTTATAATTTTGTGTTTTTCATGGCAGGCATGCAGTCTATCCCAAAATCACTCATTGAAGCGGCGGCCATGGATGGGGCAAGTCCGTTCAGGCGGTTCTGGTCCATTACGATGCCACTACTGACACCCACACTGTTTTTTGTAACGGTTATGAACATCATATACGCGTTTTTTGAAACATTCGGTGTGATTCATACGGTGACCCAGGGCGGCCCAGGAGGGTCGACAAATATTCTGGTCTACAAGGTTTACCAGGACGGGTTTATCGGGCTGAATCTTGGCTCTTCGGCGGCCCAGTCCATCGTTTTGATGTCCTTGATCATTTTGATAACCGTACTGCAGTTTAAATATGTAGAAAGAAAAGTTCAGTACACAGGCTGATAAGATCTTCTCCATTTGGTTCAATACGGAATTGTGATTATTTTTCCATGGTAGAAAAAACACCCATACTTGATACATTCACCTATATTTTCCTGATACTGGGAATTCTTATCGTCGGCTTTCCCATTATCTATGCAATTATTGCGGCAACGCTTTCCATCGAGGATGTATCACGGGTGCCCATGCCCCTGATCCCTGGGGATCAGTTTTGGGTTAATATGCAGACAGCCTGGGACAAGGGCGATCTGGGAACCCAGCTCATCAATTCGTTTATCATGGCCTCCGGCATTACCATCGGAAAGATCATCGTATCCATGTTGGGTGCATTTTCAATCGTCTATTTTGATTACCGGTTTCGAACGGTTGCATTTATAACCGTGTTCTGCACATTGATGCTGCCTGTCGAGGTGAGAATCCTCCCCACGTACGAGATGGCGGCCAATGTGTTCGGGCCCCTCAATTCACTGTGGGCGGCACTGCACCTGGACGGAGTTGCCGGCTGGATAGCGGGCCATGAGGTTGAGGTCAATCTGGACTTCAGCCTTCTGGACAGTTACCAAGGGCTCATCTTGCCGCTGGTGGCATCGGCTACCTGCACATTTTTGTTCAGGCAGTTTTTTCTGAC
>QMMS01000114.1 GCA_003647375.1 Deltaproteobacteria bacterium | reverse complement strand
CTTTTACCGCATAAGTTGTATGGGGATCTACGGTGATGAGTTTTTTAATTCCAGCCTGTTTTAGTTTTCCGGCTACATATCGGGCGTGCTTCACAAAGCCTTCCTGATCGCCAAGATCGTACATCAGAACCCCGCTGTAGTCATCCAGGTCCGGTCTGTAGAAAAAATCGACCTCGGAGGCCTTGAGAATCTTTGCAATGTTCCGAAGAATAGCGTTATATTTTTTTTTCTCGGTTCCGGAAGTGATCATGGAAAGACCGATACCTGAGAGATAACTCGGCATATATTTCGCAAAACGAATATAGTCGGCCATCGACGTATCTTCATATTTGGCCAGGTACATGGTCGATTTTTCAATATAGGGGACGAACTGATACATCAAGCCGGTAAACAACATGGCATCACCCTGTTGAGGCAGATTCGTTCCTTTGTGCCACTGGTTGACCAGAAATTTCGGGATGCCGAACGGATTCCTTGTAGCTTTGACATTGCCGGCAATGATATCGATGATATCCCTTGGATTGAACATGTCAGGACCTCCTCCAGTTCGCCACTACATAACGTTTTAATTCCAGGATGATTTCTCCGGGATTGGCCTCTCGCGGGCAGGTTTGGGTGCACAGCCCACAGTGAAGGCATCGCCATAGCTCCTGCGCATTTTCCAAAATGCGATCTTTGGCACCGATCTGGATATATCGAATCATTTTCCTTGGAAAGTGTTCGTAAATCAGGGGGCAGATGGCCGTGCATGTCCCGCAGTTAAAGCATGCAAGCGCCGAATCTTCCCCGAAGGGTTCCATTTCTTTGGCAAAATTGGGATTTAACAAAGCCATTTTTTCCTCCCCATGGCGATCACCGCCCTGGTCATCAGGATTCTTTATGTGAAACATTTTCAGTTAAGGCGTAACGAAAATACCCGCCGTCTTTTTCCGCTTCAACAATCTCTCCATATTTTTTTAAGGCCGCCATAAACCACAACACCTCATGGGTGGGCATACCAATGGCGTCTGCCAGCTCCGGTATGGTTCCGGCGCCTTTTTCCAGCTGTTCCTTAATCGATTTCAGCGATTTCTTCTGGGACTTGACCGTAGCAGAAGCCTTTTTAATCCATATGCTGCGAGAGCGACGAAGCTTTTTCATGGCTTCTTTTTTTTCTTTTTTGTCTGTTGGTGTTGGGTCCATCGATTTTCCTCATTTTTTTCATGAAAATCCTGGTTAGGCAGCCGGCGCTTCGGCTACAATTCTATCCACCATCGCCTCGTACTGTTTCAGTGTCCAGCCGTCTATATCTATGGCATTCTCAGGGCAAACAGCTACACAGGCGCCGCAGCCCATACAGAGGGCGGGTGTCACTTGGGCGCGTTTTACCTTTTGACCTGATATTTCCATTTCCACAAGCTTGAGTGCGCCTTCGTTCAAACAAGCTTCCAAGCAAGCTCCGCTTCCTTTGCATTTTTCAAGATCGACCTGGGCCACAAAGGGGTCGAGCTCCACATAACCCCGATCGAGCAGGATGGCGGCCTTTACGGCTGCAGCACCTGCAGCGTTGCATGCCTCGCCAACATCCATGGGTGCCTGGCAGGTGCCGGCCAGTAAAATGCCGGAAACAGGCAGTTCGACGGGTCTTAATTTCGGGTGGACCTCAAGTAAAAATCTGTCTGTTCCAACAGGAAGTTTCATCATTTCCACCAGATCCGACACCGGATTCGGCTCCATGCCGGTAGCCAGCACCACCAGATCCACGGGTGCTTCAATCTCCTCCCCAAAAGTCAACGTGTCCTTTGCCTTGACATGCAGTGGGAAATCGTCTGTATTCCCCGTGTTCTGCAAAACCTCAGGAGAGCCTTCCGCTTCATATCGGATGAAAACAACCTGGTTCCTTGAGGCGTTTTCGTATAGTTCTTCCTGACCCCGTCCATAGGTTCGGATATCACGGTAGAATTCATAGACGGTTGTTTCAGGGTATGTTTCCCGGATCATGTTGGCAGCATTGAGTGTCGCTGAGCAGCAGGTCCTCGAGCAATATTCATTGAGACATCCGTCCTCATTTTCCGGATGAATACCGGGAATCTGTCGGCTGCCGACACAATGGATCATGGCCACGCTGCGAATTTTTCTACCGTTGATTTTCAGCTCGCTTCCGGATGGCTTGTTTTCCCCCATGCTTCGGATCAGCTCCGACAGGGTAATGACCGCTTCATGATCGCCAAATCCATACTCACCTTTATATGGAGCATAGGTTTTAAACCCGGTTGCCAGGATGACAACCCCGGTTTCAATGCTGAATTCTTTGGAAACGGATGGGTCTTTCAGGGCATATATACCCTGAAAAGGTATAAATTTTCCGGCGTCAGCATCACTCAATGGGTCTGAATTTTCGCGATCTGCTTCCGATATCTCCTGCTGAACGCCCAGCTTGAAGCTTCCCACATAGCCTTCAACCGTTTTGACTTCGGAACAGACATGAACGGTAATGGCGTCGTGGTTCATTACGCGCGATGCCAGTTCAGCGATCAAATCAGCCGCAAGATCCCCGGTGGGCGCGATGCGATCCAACCGGGCAAGCTGGCCTCCGAGAAAAGGAGATTTCTCCACAAGGGAGACATGGATGCCACGATCCGCAAGATCCAGGGCGGAACGAAGCCCGGCCATACCACCACCGATGACCGTGGCATGCCGTGTGGCATCCACCCGTATCGGATCCAGGGGCCTTAATTGTTCAGCCTTGGCAGCAGCCATGGAAACCAGGCGCGTGGCCTTGCCTGTGGCTGTGTCGCCGTGATGAACCCAGCTGACCTGCTCGCGGATATTGGCGTGCTCGTATATATAAGGACTTGCACCAGCCCGGGAGATGGCCCCTCGAAAGGTTGGCTCATGAAGGCTGGGGGCACAGGAGGCCACAACCACACGATCGATTGTGCCATTTTTTAAATCCTCCATGATCATTTCCTGCCCCGGGTCCGAACACATGAACATATTGGTCTTGGCCACGGCTACTTCCGGCAGTTTTTCCATACTTTCCCGAACTTTCTCAACATCCACATGATCGGATATGTTGCCCCCGCAGTAACAGATATAAACACCGACCCTGCCTTTATCCTCTTTTTTCTTTGTATCCTGGTTTTGGTCCGTCATTCCCATGTCTCCTGCTGATCAGGTATTAATTTCGATTATGCCACCGCTTTTTGCGACCGGCCCTCCAGGGCAAGCAGGTATTTGGCTGCTTCCACGGCAGCGGCACCTGATTCGGTAATGGTGTCCACAATATCCTTGGGGCCGGCTGCAGCACCCGCAACAAAAACCCCTTCCATATCCGTCAATGTCGGTGAAAGTTTCGGCTGAATGGTCTTGATGAATCGATCCGAATCCGCTGAAACCGAACATGTCCCTTCTGGATTCCACCCTGGAATCATGCCCAGAGAAAGCACCACCAGATCATGTTCAGCCGCAACCATTCCTTCGCCGTCCTGAGCCTCGTAATGCAATGTGGCATTTCCATTTTCAGCGCTGTCGACCGTCGCCACTTTGCCTTTAATAAATTCAATGCCCATGGCTTTGGCATTTTGATAAAACTGCTCATAGCCTTTGCCAAAAGCCCGAATGTCCATGTAGTAGATGGTGATATCCGCCAATGGCAAAGACCCGGACAGGAGCATGGCCTGCTTGATGGCATACATGCAACAGACCCTGGAACAATAGGAAACCCCCATGCTCTTATCCCGGGAACCGGCGCATTGAATGTAGGCGACGGAATCCGGCTCCATGCCATCAGACGGTCGCAGAACTCGATTGTAGGGGCCATGGGGCGCCAGCAGACGTTCCATCTGGAGGGAGTCAATGACATTGGGTATCTCTCCCTTGCCGTATTGGTGCTTGTCCGCCACAGACGTCAGCTCGAATCCTGTGGTCAGCACGGCTGTTTTTGCGGTGAGAGAAAATGTGTTTGGTTCCTGGAAATAATCGATGGCCTGGGTCGGACACACTTTTTCACATTTTCCACAGAGCATGCAGTTCTCAACATCCAGTACCGCAAGCTGTGGAATGGCGTTGGAAAATGGTATGGAAATGGCTTTTGTAGCCGAAAACCCGCCCTGCTCTACATCCGATACATACACTGGGCAGTTGTACTCGCACTGACGGCACCCGATGCACTTGTCAGGGTCCACATAGCGGGGACGCTGGGTGATGCCAGCCGTAATGATTTGACCGTCCCGAGTCAGCTTATTGATATCGCAATAAGTATAAAGCGAAATATTTTCGTGATGGGCGGCGGCGGCCATTTTGGGTGTGGTGATGCAACTGGCACAATCCAGAGTGGGGAATACCTTGGAAAGACGGATCATTTTCCCGCCGATGGTGGCATCTTTTTCCACGATGGCGACATGATACCCTTGATCTCCAAGATCCAGTGCTGTTTGCAGACCGGCAATACCACCGCCCACAACCAGAACATCAACATCTGTGTTTTGAATGGAATTCATTTATTCCTCCCTGCAGCCACATACTTTACATCCGCTTGTACAAGTCGACGGAGTATGTGGCTTCAGTTTTGTGCTGTCTGGGGGGATCCCAGCTCTTTGACCACCTCGTTCATCTGATTGACCTCGTTTAAAAAAGAACGGTTGCAAACCGTACAGATGGCGGTCAATCGCAAACGACGGATATCAAGGTCCTGCTCCTTCATCATGGCGTACACCTTGTCCAAACGCTTGGCCATGGCTTTATAGGCGCCTTCATAGGGACATTCTTCACCACAGGACATGATGATAATGCCGCTAATTCCCTTTTTGAAACAATCCAGATAAAAATGTTCCGGAAAAAGAACAGGCGCTTTCACTCTCACGATGTAGGTGTTCGTCGGGTATGTGGAGTGGGCCTGTCCAACCGAATCTGCACCCGGATAGGCGCAGGCTTCGGTTGCCAGAATCAGTATCTTGTTTTCTTTCATGGTGTCCGTCTGGGTTGACATATTGCCCCCGTTTACTTATTTCTCCGCACGAAATGCTTGTCATAACCATCAGCTTCCTTAACACCCAGATACTCATGACCGACCTTATTGGACCATGCAGGGATATCCTTGCGCGTACCTGCGTCATTTGAGAATATTTCCAATATTTCTCCGACCTTGACCTTACCTATTCCTTTTTTGGCCTCCAAAAGGGGTCCGGGACATGCGCTGCCCCTTGCATCCACCGTAGTTGCCACTTCAATCGTGCCTAAATCTAAATCCGTCATGATAACCTCCTGTTTGTTATGGTTATAAGTTGATCTTTTTCAGTTGGACCTTCCAGCCCGACGCTGTCTCATCTAAATCCTTAACCGATATGAGTTCACATGAATCAGAGGGAATAATTTTCATTAAATTTTTGAAATTTTCCTGATCATCGCACAGGATTTCCAAAATATCCCCTTTTTTGAGTGACAAGAACGCATTGCTTGCCTTTAAAAGACAAAACGGTATAATTAAATTTCTAAGATCGAGACTTACCATTGTCTGTATTTCCCAGTGTGCTTTCTTTGCGATGCTTCCTTTTTTGCAATTCTGATGCCATTATCTTTTGCGGTTATCCATAAACATATTTAAACACGACTGGCAGCGGCGAGCCTGATGGCGACTTATGATAAATCCATCAAGCCCGCTTGCCAACACGCAGAGGATGTGTTAAGTTTCTAAACAGATTATATGTCCAATTATTGAACAGGAGACAGCTGTGTTTGAAAAAGAATTGAACAATTATTGGAAAACGGTGGTGGATACCATCCAAGACGGTGTGATGATCGTCAATACGGAAGGGAGAATCATTTCCATTAACAAGGCATTTGAAACCATAACGGGCTACAGAAAGGAAGAATCGATCGGGCAGCTCTGTTCCATATTAAATTGCAACACATGCGAACTGGTACGTGAGGGCGGCAACTGTCACTGGTGTGTCATGTTTGAACAGGGCAAATTAAGAAAGCAAAAATGTACCATGATACGCAAGGATGGTAGCCCTGTGAATGTCGTTAAAAATGCCTCTGTGCTGGAGGATGGCACAGGGAATGTCACCGGCGCCGTAGAGACCATTACCGATATTACCGACCTGATCGACAAGGAAATGCAGATCGAGCGCTACAAGCGCGTTCTCAAGGAAGAGGATCGCTTCCGCGGCATGATCGGAGCCTCTGCATCCATGCAGCAGGTATTTGATCTTGTATCGAATGCATCCATGTCCGAGGCGCCGACCATTATTTACGGAGAAAGCGGCACAGGAAAAGAACTGGTGGCAAAAGCCATCCATGAGATCGGTGTTCGAAAAGACAAGCCGTTTATCAAGGTGAATTGCGCTGCATTGAATGAATCCCTTCTCGAAAGCGAATTATTCGGCCATGTAAAAGGGGCGTTCACAGGTGCTCATAAAACAAGGGAAGGACGGTTCGAGGCAGCCAGAGGCGGTGATATTTTTTTAGACGAGATCGGTGACCTGCCCCTTTCCACCCAGGTAAAGCTGCTCCGGGTTCTCGAAGAAAAAGTGGTCGAGCGCGTTGGTGACAACCGGCCGATTCACACCGATGTCCGCATTATCTCGGCCACCAATCAGGATTTGAAGCAACTAGTGAAGCAGGGCGTGTTTCGGGAAGATTTCTACTACCGGATCAATGTAATTCCTATTTACGTACCACCCCTAAGGGAGAGAATCGGCGATATCCCGATCCTGGCGGCAAGCTTTTTCCGACGCCTGAAGATAAAAAGCGGGAAAGACATCAAGGAATTATCCCCGGAAGCGCTTGCCTTCCTTATTCAGTATTCCTGGCCGGGCAATGTGCGAGAGCTTAAGAGCGCATTTGAATATGCCTTTGTATCCTGCAATGGTGAAGCCATTCTGCCCCAACACCTTCCCACCGATCTCATCAAGGTACGGTCTGCCGGCGAGACTGAACTCATCTCTTCTGAAAGTTTGGAGAAGATAAAAAAACAGCGTCTCATGGATGCCCTTCGTAAATCCGGTGGTAACCAGTCCGAGGCAGCCAGAATATTGGGCATCTCCAGGACAAGTGTCTGGAACCAAGTGAAAAAGTTCAATATCAGAATTTGATATAGCATTACCTCCATCTGTTGCAATTTATTTTACTCCTACCCGGTTGATTTACCTCAAGCGTGTCATCGTTCTCTGTTCAATGCCTATGGAACAGCCTTGGCATCGATCTTGCTCTCTTGTACGCCAACAACTAACACGAGCCCTATCGTCATTGATCAAGGAGGACCTTATGGAAATGGAACAACTGTTTTCGCCATTCAAACTTGGTGATCTTACGCTTGCCAACCGTTTTGTATTTCCACCTGTGAAAACGGCTTTTGGTACACCACAAGGCATTGTGACGGACCAACATTTGGAATTGTATCGACAGATTGCCACGAATGGCCCCGGTTTATTGATCCTGGAGCCGGTGGCGGTGACGGCGGACGGAAAGGAGCACCCCAAACAGCTTTGCATCCACTTGCCCGAAAGTGCCAGTGAAATCAAAAAAATTGTCGATGTCGTCCATGCTGAAAACCGTCGGGTGTGTCTGCACCTGAATCACGCCGGTGCAGCGGCCAATCCCAAAGCAACCGGCACAAAACCCAGGGCCCCGTCAGCCATCACCTGCCCGAGCTCCGGTCAGACTGCAGAACCACTGCGTGAGGATGAAATTGAAGGGATCATTGAAGGTTACCGGGATGCAGCACAAAAAGCCGTCGTAGCAGGTATCGATTTGATTGAAATTCAAGGCGGTCATGGCTATTTAATGTCCCAGTTTTTAAACGGTAAGATCAATCAACGAAACGATATTTATGGTAAAAATCGCCCGCTCTTTGCAGAAAAAGTCTTGTCTGCGGTAAGAAAAGGGGCTCCTGATTTGCCGTTGATCCTGCGGATATCCGGATCTGAAATGTCTCCCGAGTTCGGCATAAGCCAGGAAGATCTGTTACCGCTCCTGAGACTGGCCAAGAACTCAGGCGTCAATGCCATTCATGTGGGCATGGGATCCGCATGCTTCAGCCCACCCTGGTATTTCCACCACGCCGGCCTGCCCGAAAAACCACAATGGGATGCCATGGCATGGGTAAGGGAACATACCGATCTACCGATTATCATGGCCGGTCGCATGGGCCGTGTAGAGAGGATCGTCCAAACGCTCCAGGGTGAACTTGCCGATCTCATCGCCCTTGGCAGGCCGTTGATTTCAGACCCCGATCTCATTCAAAAGTGGCAAGAGGAAAAATATACTGAGGTAACGTATTGCGGCTACTGCCTTCAGGGATGTCTGCACCGGGTGAAAAGCGGAGAACCCATCGGGTGCAACCTTAATCCGGAAATTGCGAAACCGGCGCTGGAAAAAACCACCCATTCTCTGAACATTCTGGTGGCCGGCGGCGGACCCGCCGGAATGAGCGCTGCCCTGTACCTGTCAAAGCGGGGGCACCAGGTAACCCTGGCCGAAAAAGAAAACCGTTTGGGCGGACAGTTCAACCTGGCCTGGCAGGCACCTGGAAAAAAAGAGATGCAGAAAGGGTTGAAAAATCTGGATGTTCGTGTGCGTGCCAATGTGGGCAAAACCCTTTTCAATACAACGGTCGATGCGGAACTTGTGCATAAAATCAAACCGGATCTTCTTGTCTGGGCCACCGGCTCCATACAAAACATACCGGACATAGAGGGGCTCGAAACTCAAAATGTCATGACCTCTCTCGAATATTTCAAAGAAGAAAAACAGGTCCAGGGCCCCAGGGTTCTGGTCATTGGCGCAGGTCGGACCGGCCTCGAAATCGCCGAGAAGCTCGGCAAAGAAGGATTTGATGTTACAGCTACGAAAAGAACGGACCCCATCGGCAGTATGATGGAGATGATTACCAAAAAGCTGACCCTCATGCGCATCGATCAGATGGAAAATGTCACCTTGATGCCGCATACGGCCGTTAAAACATTGAGTGCTGATAAAGCCGTTGTCGAAAAAGAGGGTGAGCCGATAGAGCTTGAGGCCTTTCAGACCGTCGTCCTGTGTTCGGGCATGTTGTCGAAGCCGATACCCGGCGAAGAGCTTAATAAGCATGTAAACACAACGGAAATTATCGGCGATGCCGCCCAGGTTCTGGACATCTATTCAGCCATCCATGCGGGGTATGATCTGGCTGTCAAATACTAAATTGATGGTTACTACGGAGGTATAATATGGATAAAACATCATTCACAGATGTCGCTATCGTAGCTTGTGGAACCATGAGCCTGGAATTGAACCACTTGCAGAAAGAGGGGTTCCTGGATACAAACCATATACTCTACACGACACCGGGACTGCACCAGGACATTCCGGAACTGGAGCGCCAGCTTATCAGGATGATCGAAAAAGGCAAGCAGACAGCAGAAAAGGTTCTGGTGATCTACGGCGGAAAATTCTGTTACGTCAATGTAGACGAACCTACCCGCCTCATGCAGAACATCATCGAGGAGCAGGGACCCAGGGTAGGTCGGATTCAGGCCACACAGTGCATGGACATGATCGCCACGGAACAGGAGCGTGAACGAATAGCCCAGGAAGTTGCAGGCGGAGAACCAGTTTGGTGGATGACGCCCGGTTGGGTTAAGTTCCGCAAGCAGGTATTCAAAGGCTGGGACAAAGGCATTGCCAACGAGAATTTCCCCAGACATAGCGGCGGCGCCATTGTGCTGGACGGTATCGGTTATCTTGATCAGTACATGGCCGACGACCCGGAAGAATTCCTGGAATATTGTGACTGGATGGGTATCCCCATGCAGGCCTACCCGGTGTCGCTGGATCGATTCAAAATGCTTATCACCGAAGGTGTAAAAAAAATGGCACCGTAATTGCATTAATCCTACACATGGGAATTAACTTGGCATTACCTCCATTTGATGCTTAATTGCCCATCTGAGCAGCAAATCGGCCCCTTGGGATAGGCCCTCCGGGTCGATTTGCTTTTCTAAACCTCATTTTTCTACATTTCCCCCGACATTTGGCAAGCTCTGTAGCGTTACCGTAACGTTATAAATCGAAACGGTAACGATTCGTTGCTTGCAAAGACCCCACATGCACCCTGATCCCATTCATTAATACCTGAACTGAGCGATTTTTCCCGAAGAGATGTGCCAAGATCTTGATGGAGGAGGGTCCGCAAAAAACGTAGGCATACCAGTGGATCTGTCGAGGCTTTTTGCGAACCCTTGCTCCGCAAGAGATTGGTGCAGATCGAGATAAAAATCGCTCAGCTCAGGTAATAGTTATGCAGATGCCTCATTATGAGCATATGCTTATCATTGGCATTGTTTATGCATTTGCAATCCCGGTGGAGGAGTCCTTTTGAGTCAATCCCTGACCATTATCACTACCCACAAGAACACGGATTTTGACGCACTCGCCTCTGTGGTGGCAGCGGGTATGCTCTACCCGCAGGCTGTTACGGTCCTCCCGCAACAGCAGAACCCCAATACCCGGGCGTTTTTGTCGCTCCACAAGGATCTTTTTGAATATTGTCAGCCCGATCACGTCGATTATTCCAGCGTGGACAGATTGGTGGTGGTAGACACCAACGCCTGGCAGCGCCTGGACAGAATGGAACGGTTAAGGGAAAAATCAGAACTGGAGATCCATTTGTACGATCATCATGTTCAACAGGGCGATATCGTTCCCACCCTGGCCGTCCAAGCAGAAATCGGTGCCAATATCACGATAATGCTTCGATTTCTGAAAAAAAGAAAAATCGATATAACCCCTCTGCAGGCAACCCTTTTCCTAGCCGGTCTTTATGAAGATACCGGAAACCTGACCTTCCCCTCAACAACCGCTGAAGATGCGCATGCAGCCGCATACCTGCTGGAACGAGGAGGAGACCTAAATATTATCCACGCATTCTTGAGCCCTATTTATGGACAAAAGCACAAAGAAACCCTGTTCCATATGCTCAGGAAGGCTACGAGAACAGAAATCAATGGCTACACCGTAAGTATTAGCCTCTGTAAGATACAAGGCTACCTCGAGAATTTGTCGGTCGTACTGCAAATGTACCGCCAGATTTTAAATGTCGATGCCGCCTTTGGTATCTATACCCTGAATCACGACCGCTGCCTGGTTATCGGGCGCGGCGATGCAGAGGGCATCGATATCGGGAATGTCATGCGCTGTTTTGGGGGTGGAGGGCACAAGGGCGCCGGTTCCGCCATGCTAAAATCAGTAGATCCCGGGAACGTCGAAACGTGGATTCGACTACTTCTGGGTGAGCAGCACCATTCCCATGGTACCATTCGGGACTTGATGGCCAGTCCTGTTTTTACACTGGAACCCGACATCCATATGCATGAATCCAGGATCGCTTTAGGACAAAAACGAATCCATGGTGCACCGGTGGTAGAGGGAGATCATATCAGGGGAATGATCTCCGTAAGAGACTTTAGAAAAATAAAGCGCAAGGATTTAAATCATCCGGTGAAGGCATTTATGAGTACGCGGATAATTACCATCGAATCCTGGAGAAGTCCGGCACATGCCGCGCAGCTCATGGTCAAACATGACGTGGGTCGACTGCCGGTAATCGATGAAGGAAAGCTGGTGGGCATCATCAGTCGATCGGATGTGATGAATCATCTGTATGGTTTTTGTCCGGTGGAAAGCTCCTTGACAAAAGGCTGCCAAAAATCAATTTCAGACAGGATAGACATGGACATCCCGAACAATCCTGCCATAAATCAGCGCCTACCTGAAGAACCAGTGGCTTTTTAAATGGTGTTAGCAACTGATGACGGGTAGTGGCACCAATTATGCAACGATCTATAGATATGGACATTTTATCTGTTACTAAACATGCTTTGATGATCACATTTTTCGTATTTGTGATGATGGTCCTGGTGGATTTTATCAACACGGCCAGCAATAAACGGATGGGGGACTTGCTGCAAGGCGGGCAATGGCGGCAGTATATGTTGACATCCATCCTCGGTTCCACCCCGGGATGCCTGGGCGCTTTTATGATTGTGAGTTTGTACGTACACGGCATGATCAGTTTCGGTGCTATTGTGGGCGGTATGATTGCCACCTCCGGCGATGAGGCGTTTGTGATGCTCGTGCAGTTTCCCGGTACGGCACTCTTTCTTTTTGCACTTTTGTTTTTATTGGGAATCGTTTTTGCCTGGATTAGCGACAGGCTGATCAAGATACTGGGGATCGCACCGTGCGAATCCTGCTTGAGCAGCCAGTGTGAACAGTGCGAATCCCAGATGAATGATCAGGAAGATATCGGAAATTATTTTCAGGCAACCCACATCACGGGCAACCTGAAGTCCCTTTCTTTTACACGGTTCTTGTTTATAGTGTTGATTACCTCTTTTTTTGCGCTGGTGGTCACGGGCATCCTTGGACCGGCTATATGGAATTGGAAGCGAATTACATTTGCAGCACTTTCCTTTACAGTATTTTACATCGCCCTGGTGGTGCCCGAACATTATTTGCACGACCATATCTGGTATCATATCATTAAAAAACACATATTGCGGGTTTTTCTATGGACGCTGGGGGCATTGCTGTTCGTCGACCTGGGTCTTCAAGCCT
>QMMS01000113.1 GCA_003647375.1 Deltaproteobacteria bacterium | reverse complement strand
GTACCATATCACACCTTTTCTTCGGTCGCGCTCTGTCCTAAAAGACCGCTCGGTTTCAGGTATAACACCAGAATCATAACCACGAAGGTGGTTACATCTTTCCATTCACTGGGTAGAAATGCCGACCATGCGACTTCGACGAAACCAATGATCATACCGCCAAGCATGGCCCCCGGTATGGAACCGATACCGCCCAGAATGGCCGCCGCAAACGCTTTAATCATATAGATAAAACCCATATCGAAACGAACCGAGCCGTAGTACAGGCCGACCATTATACCGGCGGCGGCACCCAATCCCGGGCCGATCATAAAGGTGACGCGAATGGTTTTATCGACGTTGATACCGAGCATCCTGGCCATGGATTTGTTCTGCGCAGTGGCACGCATGGCCTTGCCAAGCTTGGTGGAGTTAACAAAAATCCACAAACCATACATGAGGGCAAAGGCCAGTATGATGATAAAGACCTGCCCATAGGAAATTTTGGCGTCGAAAATTTTAAAACCTTCCCAGCCAAGTACATTCGGAAAGCCCCGGTCGGAAACGCCCTGGCTCAGCATCATACCGTTGGACAAAAAGATGGACATCCCCAACGCGCTCAAAATGGCCGCCAGGCGGGATGCGTTCCGCAGGGGTTTATAGGCTACCTGTTCAATGGAAACGCCAAGAACGGCAACATAGGCCATGCCGAGGCCGAAAACCAAAACCATGGATAAGATAAAATGACTGTCGACAAAACCAACTTTTTGAAGTCCCGCCAGCACAATTAAACCGGCAAAGGACCCTGCGGTAAACATTTCGCCATGAGCGAAATTGATCAACTGAATAATTCCGTATACCATGGTATAGCCGAGGGCAATCAGGGAAAATATGCTGCCCAGAAAAATGGCGTTGATCAATTGCTGAATAAGAAAAGACGTTGTATCCATGTGGAAAGCTTCCTTTGACTAAGCAAAAAGACGACTTACTTCAAATTGGATGGGTGATCGTTGTTAACGATCGGAGGCAAATGCCCCCGATCGTTGGCGGTAAATTAGTACATTTTGTCGGTAAGTGGATTGTAATAAGGCACAAAAGCGCCATCTTTGACAATCCATACGGCGTGAGCCAGGGCACGGTCGCCTTTTTCGTTAAACTCGATTTCGCCGGTGGCTCCCAATGATTTCGTTGCCCGGATGGTTTCGGCGAGTTTATCTACACCACCACTTTTGATGCCGTTCAAGACCACCATTGTGGCATCGTAAGCAAAAAAGGAGAATGAACCGATTTCATTTTCACCGACGCCCCAGTCTTTGGAGTAGGCTTTTACAAAGTCTGATCGAACGGGGTTGTCGGCAACCGGTGCTGCAAAGGTCAGGTAGATTCCCTCGGTGGCCTTGCCCCCCACCTCGATGAATTTAGGCTGAAAACACGCATCTTCGGTAACCAGCGTAGCGGTGATTTCGAGCTGTTTGACCTGCCGTGCCATCAAGGAGCCTTCGGGTTGATAAATAGCCATGTAGATTACATCAGGATTCAGTCGTTTCAGGGACGTTAATATAGCGGTGAAGTCTTTGTCTCCGGGGGTGATGTGTTCGTGGGCGATAAATTCAAGTTTTCCGGTTTCCTTGGCGAACTTTTTGATATTTTCGATAAGACCGACGGTGTAGGTCTGGCGGTCGTCAATCAGGGCAATTCTTTTGGCTTTCAGGGAGTTTTCCATAAACTTTACGGCAGACCATCCCTGAACATCGTCTCTTGGCGGCAGGCGGAAGAAATTTTTGAATCCCCGCTCCGTAATTTTTTCATTGGTAGAGGCCGGTGTCAGCATGACGATGCCCGCTTCTTCGATCGGGATTGAACTCGGCAGGGTTGCGGAAGAGCAGTAGCAACCGATGATGGCGGATACGTCACTATGGATAAGCTTATTGGCGGCCATGGTGGCTTTGCCACCGTCACAGGCACTGTCTTCGGCCAGAATTTCGATTTTGTCAAAACCGGGCAGTCCGCCACTGGCCTCAAACGCTTTCACGGCGGTTTTCACGCCCTGGAGGATATAGGTTCCATCCTGGGCATAGGGGCCTGTCAGGGGGCTCATGGTGCCGATCTTTAGCGTTTTGGCTGTTGCCATGCCACCGAAACATGCGATCAGTGCGATGCACAATACAAAAATACCAATTTTTTTCATCTTACTCTCCTTGTGTTGGGTTTGTCTAACATGCCCACTTTTCTATAAATAAAAAGTGGGGAACGATTCTAATAGCATCAAAGATACCGAGAGATTCGGTTATTTTTTACCACCCGCTCCTAGGTAGGCCTCGATGACTGTTTCGTTGTTTTGGATCTCCTTCGGGGTTCCTTCGGCAATCTTCTGTCCATAATCGAGAACGGTGATCATGTCTGAGATTCCCATCACTAGTCGCATATCGTGTTCCACCAGAAATATATCCAACCCGGTATCCCGGATTCTGAGGATAAGATCCATCAGGTCGGCGGTTTCTTTGGGGTTCATGCCGGCAGCCGGCTCGTCCAGCAGAAGGGTTCCTGGTTCCGTAGCCATGGCTCTGGCAATTTCGAGACGGCGCTGATTGCCGTAGGCAAGGCTGGAGGCATAATCGTTTCGGAATTCCTCAAGTCCAAGAAATTCGAGTACCGCCATGGCCTTCTCTGCAATTTCTCTTTCTTCCCGCACCAAAAAGGGGGTGTTCAACAGTGCGCGTATGGCACCGCTTTTGGTACGGCAATGTAATCCCACCTGTACATTTTCCAGAACCGTCATGGAATTGAAAAGCCGGATGTTCTGAAATGTCCTGGCGATGCCTCGGGAAACGACCTTGTTGCTGTGCAGGCCATTGATTATTTCACCATTGTAAGTAATGGTTCCTTCGGTTGGTTTGTACACACCGGTGATCAGGTTAAACACCGTTGTCTTTCCAGCACCGTTGGGGCCGATTAAGCTTAAAATTTTCCCACTGGGTACCTCGAGATCTAAGTTGTTGACAGCCAGCAGCCCGCCAAATTTCATGGTAACATTTTTCAATAGCAACTCTGCCATACAAACAACTCCGGTTTTTAGGGTTTTAACAAAAGATGCATCCCAACAGCACCGATGTGACTTTTCCGGGGTAATATAAAAATTTATGGCGCATCAATAACCCCATCGTTGAATGCGCGTAGGCAGGACGAAACATAGGGTGATTTGTCTCCGGCATCGCTTGAAGTGCCGTTTAGGAGGCTATTGCCAGTTTCGGTAAATCCTACTTGCAGAAGTCGTATCCTCACACATTTGATGCCGAACTATCTTTAGTACTGAACAATAAATTAACGTTATTTAAATATAGAACCCGATTTATTTAGTCAATGAAAATATTTTGGTGTACCCTTGGTATCAAGGGCTCAATACCGGCGTAAAACACGCACGGCTTTTCCCATCTCTGTTCGCTGGATGGATTGGGGCGCAACCAGTTTAACCTTGGCCGTAAAATTCAGCACTGCTTTGATTTTCCCCTCGAGTTTCCGGGCAATAGCGCCCTTCTGATCCGTATCGATACCTGCACCATACTCGACAGTAATCTTGAGACCGGTATAGGGCGAGGGGTGGTCCAGAACGATTTGAAACTCTCCATTCAAATCCGGAACCATGTCTTCGAGCACCTGTGAAATACCGTTGGGAAAGACATTCACTCCTTTTACATTCAGCATATCGTCCGATCTTCCCACGACCCTGAATCGAAAACCGGTCCTGCCGCAACGGCAAGGGCCGGTGCCTAATATTTCCAGAATGTCTGAGGTCCGATATCGAACCAGTGGCTGGGCCTCTTTTTCAAGGTGGGTCAAGACCAGTTCGCCCTTTACGCCATCCTGGATGGGAAGATCTTCGCCTGTGGCCGGATCGATTAACTGGGCAAGCAAGGCTCCCTGGGCCAGAAAATGCAGTTGATAATTCTCACTGCAAACAGATGCAAAGTTACAGAGAACATCGGATACGCCATAATTGGCATTTTGCGGCTGCATTCCCCATGTATCCGCAATACGCTTGCGGTAGGACGGATTTTCAAGACCTGACTCTCCTCCAAACAGCCCGAGCCTGAGACCCAGTTCCTTTGGCTCGATGCCCAGTTCATCACGGACGATGTCCTCCAGATAAGCCGGATAGGAAGGGGTTGATGAGATTACACTGATGCCGGCATCCCGAATTACACGGACCAGTTGGCGTGAGTTACCCACCCCGAAAGGAAATACGGTGGCACCCGTCAGTTCCAAATTTGAATGATCCGTATAACCACCCATCCACAGGCAGTAGTTCAAGCAGTGGACTACCCGGTGGTGCGGTCTCAACCCTGCCGCCCAGAATGCCCTTGCCCCACAGTCATTGGTCATTTCAAGATCATTGTGGGTGAGGGCGGTGTAGATGAATTGCCCGGTAGCGCCGGAGGTCCGGTGAACCCGGTTAACCAGATCTGAGGCTGCTGTTAAAAAATCGCCGTAGGGGGGAGTCCGTACCTGGGATTCACGCAATTCTGTTTTTGTTGTGAAGGGGAGTTTGGCAAGATCTTGAACACAGGTGATATCTTTCGCAGCCATACCCGCCTGGCGATATTTTTCCTGGTACATGGTGTTGTTGGCAAAGACATACTGGATCTGGTCCATCAGTTTTTTCTGTTCGAGTTTCTTCTGGTCAGAGGGGGAAATCGCCTCCATTGCCGGATTCCACATGGTTCGTTCCATTGCTCCTCCAAATTACAACCATAGATGTTAGAAGCGATCTCAAAAAAGTTTTTTGGCCCAATTTCTGTGTTGGTTCTTTGCTTCAACTCCTCGGAATATTGCAGTATGCCTGCGGGTTGAAGTTTGGGCCCGCCTTAAACTTGAACCAAAACCCATTTTTTGAGATGGCTTCTACTTAAAGTTTACTGCTCAAATAGAACACGACCGGAATCGTGAAAATACTCAATAGTGTGGACAATAGGACCATGGCGCCGGCAAAACGGGTATCCACCCCATAGCGAAGTGGCAGGATAACCGAAAAAACCGCCGACGGCAGAGCGGATGCAGAAACGACAACGATTCTGGCCGAACCGGTAATGCCGAATATGTTCACCGCTAATACACCGGCGATAAATCCAAAAACAAATCGCATCAATAATCCCGATATCAAGTGGGGATCCGCACGCAGACGGCGTTTTCTCAATGAACACCCGAGGGCAAAAATCGCCAAAGCCGGAGCTCCGGCACCACTGTACTTACATGCATCCAGCAGCGGTTGTGATATTTCAATATCTGCATAGCGACACCAGAAACCCAAAATGATGGACCACAGCAGCGGTGTTTTAAAAACCTCCACCAGGCCTGAAAATGCGAATCCGCCTGCCACAAGAAAGATGCCGAGGGTAAAAATAAAAAATGTCTGGATCTGATCATAAATAACGATCTGGCTCACTGCCCCGGCACCTCCCCACAACTCCATCAGAGGAATTCCAAGAAAGCCGGAGTTCATAAAAATAATCGGCGGCAGAACAGCGCGTTTATCGAGGTTGAAAACACGGCAGTAAACCAGTGACGCGATCAACAAAAACAAGAGTACAAAACCTACCGCCCCCCCTAGTTTTATCGTATCATCGAGTTTTATTGTGGATGTGTAAAGTGAGTAGAAGACAAGCATGGGCATAAAAAAATCGGTAACAACCCTTACGAGGGTATCTTCCGACAGGGTGAACAACCACGAGCAGATATAGCCACCCAGAGCGAGTACGATCAATGGAAGCAGGATTAGATAAGGATCTGCGATCATCGTAAGCCTTTCTATTGAGAATTACTACAAAATTGAATTGGCTACCCCTAACACACGTTGAATCAGGATGCAAATATTGTGGCTTCTTATTGTATTGTTCAGCATTGTGGGGTTTGCCTCATGTGCCATTGTTATTGGTATGGCTTTTGTAAAGGAATCCGTACCGTTGGCTTTGGCAGGAACCGTTTCAGGAATCAGCAATATGGGCATGGAAATGGGGTCGATGATTTTACAACCCGCAATAGGCTTGGTCCTTGATCTTAAATGGGATGGATTATTAGAAAATGGAACCCGGGTATATGACCTCAACGCATTTCATATGGCCTTTGGTGCAATAATTGGCTTATCCATTCTCGGAACGATTCTTATTACCTTTGCCAAGGAGACCTTCTGCCAGCAATTGCATGAATGAAACACTTGATTAAAACGGTCCGATCCCTGAAACAATCTACGCTTCTCCAAATCTTACCCCTTCCAAGCATGAAATTATAATCTCTAAATTCTGGTCAACAGGCTAAAGGTTAAACCCCTCAACGCAACACATTGATGGGTATTGAAGGTAGGTTTGATTTCATTTCTAACAACCCGTTTGTCTTTAGTAAACATAATTCTATTGCACGTCGTTTTCCCGAAACCGACAGATTCAATTGCTACGGGATGGTTTTTTTATAATCGTCTATACGCAAATTAATACCGCAATAAATGAGTAATTGAGCAGGATTGATTTTAAATGACGCCTTGACATCATAGACCCAATAAAATCGTGAAATAAGCGCATGAAAAATGAGGAGGGCTGTCATGATAAAAAAATCTATTTTCTTTTCTTTGGTATTCTTTCTGCTTTTAACCATCATTACTCCGATAACACATACAGCTGAACAAACCGTTTTTGGACCCCAGAACTTTGAAATTGGTCGTTGGCATTTACATCTCTCTCGGCATTCGTTTTCAGTATCCACTCCAGGTGAAGGCAATATAACCATTACAAAAAATACGCCTGAAATGACGATCACTGCTGGATTTCTCTTTTTAAATCGCAAATTGATTCCATTAACTCAGTTTTTAACCGGCGATGACAGTGTTTTATATAAAGATGTTACTTTGAAATCTTCAAACGATATAACCGTTTTTCTTGGAGGTTCTCCCGGGGCCTCAATCAATATTGAGATTAAAAATGTCGACAGTTCGACACCACCGCCCACAGTTTCATTTTCAGTTGATCCGGATTCAATTCTTCAGGGTGAATCCTCCCTACTCTCATGGGCAACATCACTTGCGGATACAGTAACAATTGACCCGGGTATTGGAATGGTGACCGATAATGGATCGATAACTGTTTCACCCACCGAAACGACCACCTATGCGCTTACCGCCACAGGTCCCGGCGGGAGCATCTCTGAACAGGCGACAGTGGAAGTGGTTACAATACCTCAGATAGGCCTGGTAGTCTCCGATACTGAAATAGATTATGGTGAGTCTTTAATTCTGAGCTGGTCTGCGGATGGATATGACACTGTATTCATTAAAGACGGCCCTGTTGTTAGTGAAGAATTACCTAACGGAAACCGGGTTGTCACACCGGATTATACGACCACTTATTCTTTGTCGGCAACAAATGCGGATGGACCGATCTTTCTTAGGGCAGCCGTCAAGGTGATTGGACACCCCCCCGAGCCCCAACCCGAGGGATCGTTCGGAACACAGTATGAGGATCTTATCCCGGAAGATGCCAGCCTGGCGTCCTATAGTAGCGATAGGTTTATTGTTGTAACCGGGCTTGTCACCGATATTGCCGGCACGCCCTTAGAAGGTGTAAAAACGGAGATTCTCAATCATCCAGAGTATGGTACAGCCGCAACAGATGAAACCGGACGATTTTCCATTCCTGCCGAAGGTGGTAATGTACTGACGATTGTCTATCAAAAAGAGAATTATCTTTCGAGTCAAAGGAAGGTGAATACGGGTCATAACGACATTGTCGTTACTGAAACCATTGCCCTGATTGAACCTGATCCGGCGGCTACGACTTTTACGTTTGATAATAACCCATCAACGGTTATTACCCATAAAGGCACCCGGGTGACCGATGCTTTTGGAGGCAGGTCCTGTTCCACAGTCTTCAAAGGCGACAACAAAGCCTATGAAGTAGATACAAACGGAAATGTTTTAAGAGAGCTTACCACCATTACCACGCGCTCCACCGAGTATACCACACCTGAATCAATGCCTGCAAAACTACCTCCTACGTCAGCTTATACATATTGTGTAGAGCTTTCTGTAGATGGTGCAAAAAATGTGCGCTTTTCAAATCCCATTGCGATTTGGGTGGATAACTTCTTAGGGTTTGATGTCGGTGTGGTTATTCCGGCTGGGTTTTATAACCGGGATCGAGCATTATGGGAACCATCCGATAATGGCGTTGTGGTCAAACTCCTGGATACCAATACAGATACGATTGTAGATGCTTTGGATGCGGATGGTGACGATCAGCCGGATGACCTTAATAACAATGGGTCATTCTCAGATGAGGTCCTGGGGCTTGAAGATTCGCAGCAATATATACCGGAAACAACGTATTGGCGTATAGAAACAACACATTTTACACCTGGCGACTGGAATCTTCCATCCGGAACCCCCCAAGCGGCAACACGGCCAAATTCAATTTTTGGACCGGAATCAGATCAGAGTCCGGCCGGTAATGAAGGTTGCTATGGCAACTACACGGCTTCCTTCGTAGAAGAGCGCGGACGTATTGTTCACGAGGACATGCCCATCCCTGGAACGGATATAACCCTGCATTATGCCAGCAGCCGGGCTGAAGGCTATAACACCGTGATAACGGTTCCTGCAAGCGGTGAAACGGTTCCGGACGTCCTTAAAAAAATTGAAGTTACTGTCACGATTGCCGGTACAATTCAAAAACAGGAACTGTCGCCGGATCCTGATCAGGTGGCGGAGTTCTTTTGGGATGGCTTGGACTATCTGGGCAGACCCCTTCAAACGCCGATTCCAGCTCATGTGAATATAGGATTTGTTTATGATTTAATATACTATACGCCAGGTGATTTTGACCAGGCATTCGCGCAGCCAGGGGTCGAAACTACAGAAATCCCTGCCCGTCAGGAAATTATATTAACCAAAAGTAATGACCTCATGATTCACCCGTCCCGAAGTAAAGGCACAAAAAATTTTGCCAAAGGATGGACTATCTCGAATCACCATCATATGAATCTGCAGGATGTCTCCGTTTTACACAGAGGAGATGGCACGGCAGCGTTCAACAATGTTCGTACGATTGAAAGATTTGCCGGCAGTGGTAGTCTTTCTCCATTAGGTTTTCCAAATAAAGTGGCGGTCGACACCGAGGGGAATGTTTATGTCGCACTAGATTTCTACGGCGTGATTTATAAAATAGATCCAAACGGCATCATGAATAGCCTTACCGGTTTCTACCAGGGATGGGGTTTTAGTGGTGATGGCGGGCCGGCAGTCGAAGCACGAATTGAAGGCTGTGGCGGAATTGCGGTCGATAGTAACGGGAATATTTATTTTTCAGATTATGGCAATTCCTGTATTCGAAAAATCGATGCCAATGGCATCATCAATACAATCGCAGGCATACCCGGATCATCCGGCTACAGTGGTGATAACGGACCGGCAGACCAGGCACAATTTTATGGCCCCAAAGGTGTTGCCGTTGATGATATCGGAAACCTGTACATTGCAGATAGCTACAATAACTGTATCCGAAAGATTGATGCCAACGGTATTATTACAACGATTGCCGGCGGTAATGGAGCAGGTTATAGCGGCGACGGTGGATTGGCCATTTACGCACAGATTTACCAGCCGGAAGGTGTCGCTGTTGATCAAGCCGGCAATATCTATACTACCGACGCCACTGCATATGGCCCCCATGTCATCAGGCAAGTTGACACAAGCGGCATTATCACCACCTTTGCCGGGACAAGCAGTCGAGGATTCAGCGGTGATGGCGGTATCGCTACCGAAGCTCAGCTTTTTTATCCCCGGGACGTAGCTGTAGACAATGTCGGGAATGTATACATTGCAGATGATAGCAATTCTAGAATCAGAATGGTGAATACCAGCGGAATCATCACAACTGTCGCCGGATCAGGGACATATGCCTGGGATGGAAACACAGGTCCCGCCACCTTAGCCAAGTTTAAACACCCGCTGGGTATTGCAGTCGATGATGACGGAAATATTTTCATTGCCGACAATACCAATCATCTGGTCAAAAAAGTCTCTTTTCCCTCTTCATTCACCGATACAATTATGGCCGGTGGAAATATTTTTTCTGAAGAAAACCTTCAAGGCCATGCCATTTCCATAACAGGTTTTCATACAAAAACCGTTGATTTACACACAGGCATTACTCTCCGTTCCTTTGAATATGATGATAACAGGCGTCTAATTTCAATCGTTGACCGGTTTGACAATGAAACAGATATTTCAAGAGACGAGAATGGTATCCCCACATCCATTACGTCTCCTGATGGAATTACAACAACTTTGAGCATCGACGAAGACAATCACCTGAATCGAATTACCTATGCGGATGGAACTTATTTTGATTTCGAGTATGACCCGGAAGGATTGATGACGAACAAAATCGAGCCGGAGGGGAACTGGTTTGAGCATCAGTTCGACGCCAACGGAAGGCTTGTCCTTGTAACCGACGAAGAAGGGGGCAATTGGCGTTACAGCAAGGATAGATATGCCAACGGCGATAGTCTTATCCAGGTCATCACAGCTGAAGGAAATAGCACATCGTATCAAGATACTACAGACTCAACCGGTGCCTATGCGTCCACCATTACAGGGCCTGCCGGCGCTGAAACCTTGTACAACCGCTCGGACGACGGCCTGCATGTAACCAAATCTTTGTCATGTGGTATGGCGCTTTCTTTCCAAAATAATATCGATCCCGAGTACAGGTATGCGTTCGTCCGGGAAATGATAGAAGCAACACCATCAGGCCTGGAAAAAACCACAGTCAGAGATAAGATGTATGCTCCGGATTATAGTACCGGTGGTATTGGTTCAATTACAGAAACGATCGCTGTGAACGGTAAAACAACGACCATCGAAGATGATTTGGAGTCTCAAAAAACCGTTACTTCCTCAGAGGGAAGGACCACGGCACTAGGTTATTACCCTGACACGTTACTAACCAGCAGCATCTCTATTCCAGGTCTCTATGATACGACCTACGATTATGATGACAGGGGCAGACCGATTTCAAGCATTACAGGAATTAGGGAAACCGCTTATGTTTATAATACCCAAGGCTTCCTTGAATCCATTACCGATGCAGAAAATCATACCACAAGCTATACGTACGATGAAGTCGGACGTGTCACGCGTATTGACAGGCCGGACAGTTCATCGGTCTGGTTTTCATACGACGGCAACGGCAATATGACGGTACTTACCAATCCAAACACCGTAGAGCATGGATTTGGATACAACAAAGTCAATCTGAATGATTTCTACCAGACACCCATAAGCGGCAGCTACAGTTTTGATTATGACGGAGACAGGCAGTTGACCCAAATCAACTTTCCTTCAGGAGACCAGATCACCAATATCTATGACACCACAAGGCTCATGCAGGTTCTAACCCCTGAAGGTAATATCGATTACACCTATATTTGCGGCGACAAGGTGGAATCGATGGCCAACGGGACAGACAGCATCACCTATGGTTACGATGGAAAGCTATTAACCGCCGAAATTTTGAACGGCACGTTGTATCAATCACTTTTTTACGAGTATAATGATGATTTCAATGTAACAGCCTTTACATATGCAGGAGAGACAACCGGTTATGCATATGACGATGACGAGCTTTTGACAGGCGCAGGAATATTCATCATCACCCGGAATGTGGACAATGGCCTGCCTGAAACAGTGAGCAGTTCCTCCCTGAATCTTGATCGCGCCTTCAATGGATATGCTGAAGTAGAGGCAGAGAACTCGACAGTAAGTGGTATAGCTGTCAATTCATGGAACCTCACCAGGGATAACAATGGTAGAATCATCCAGAAAACGGAAATAGTTGCCGGTGTTACATCTAATTATATTTACACATATGACACTCTGGGAAGACTCCTGACGGTAACCAAAGACAACTCGCTGGTGGAAGCCTATCAGTACAATGCGAATGGCACCCGCATCTATGAGATGAACACCCTGAAAGGTATCTCCGGCAGAAACTTATCATATTCAGATGAAGACCACCTCCTGACCGCCGGTAATGTTTCCTATCAATACGACTTGGATGGATTTCTCATCAATAAAACCGATGGCACAGATGTAACGCAATATGACTATTCCTCCCGTGGTGAGCTGTTGAATGTGATCCTGCCTGACAGCACACTTATTGAATATATCCATGACCCCTCCGGAAGGAGAATCGCCAAAAAGATAAATGGTGCCATCACCGAGAAATACCTGTGGCAAGGACTGACCAGGCTTCTGGCAGTATATGACAGTGGAGATAACCTTCTTATGAGATTTGAATATGCAGACGGAAGAATGCCTGCTGCCATGACCAAAACCGGTGTCAGATATTATCTTGTATATGATCAGGTCGGTTCATTAAGGATGGTTGTAGATGGTTCCGGAAATGTGGTAAAAGTGATTGACTACGATTCCTTTGGAAACATCATAAGTGATTCAGATCCAGCATTTGAAGTTCCCTTCGGATTTGCAGGTGGGCTGCATGACAGAGATACAAACCTCGTGAGATTCGGCTATCGGGATTATGACCCGGACATAGGCAGATGGACTGCCAAGGATCCCATATTTTTTGCAGGTGGTGATACTGATCTTTATGGATAT
>QMMS01000112.1 GCA_003647375.1 Deltaproteobacteria bacterium | reverse complement strand
TTTCTACCGCCTTTCCATCTTTGACAGAACGACCAGGACTGTTCTGGTTCCGGGTGTCGGAGATAAAGGAGAAACGATCCGCCTCTGCCGGAAAACTGTTTTCCGACCGGTACAGACTATCCAGCATCTCTTTGGTTAAGATCTCATCCCGTTTGCCACTTCGATAGACGCTGCCGTTTTTCAGAAGCAACACATGCGAAATATTCGACATTATTTCTTCAAATCTGTGGGTAATCAAAACCACTTGAATATGATCATCGATTAAACTCTCAAGCATCGCTTTTAAGGATCGACGGGATTGATGGTCCAGCCCATCATAGGGTTCATCCAATATCAGCAGGTGCGGTTTTTTCAACAACGCCCGGGCGATGAGTGTTTTCGTCATTTCCCCGGATGAAATTGAGAGAATATTTCGTCCAAGAATCGATTCAATTCGCAATCTGTTCGCCACATCGCCTAAACGGTGACCATAATCAGTACTGTCGGGCTCATAGCAATATGCCCGGCCCAGAATGATATCTTCTACCGTTGTGACCTCATCGATATTTCCGCTGAAATCACGTGAGTCCAACTGCAGTTTTTCCCTTTCCATGATGCCCCGCTGTTGCTCGGGCGAAACATATCCGATAGAAGCGTATACCGGCACGGAATCCTCCGTGCCGTAGTGGTGTGTAATGCTCCCCCCTACCACAGGAACGCCTCCGAAAAGTGATTTGGCAAGCGTTGTTTTTCCGGCGCCGTTAGGACCTATTACAGCCCAGCTTTCGGTACTGTTTATTTGCCAGGATGTGTTCTGCAGATATACCTTATCCCTCAACCTTACAGTGATGGCATCCAATGTAATTACAGGTTCTTTTTTCATAATATTACGATTTTTACCAAACGTTTAACTTTTTATAATTTACGGTTATCTATAAAGCTCAAGGGATACCGCGTACAGAGGTCTGCGGGAGTTCGTTTTAAAGTCGGGCAACTGTCTGAGATCGTTAGGCGCCGTTAGATCCGCAGTATAAACTATATGGTTGCAAAGATAACCGGTCGTTACTTATAAACATATTTAAATACGGCTGGAAGCTGCGGGTCTTACGGCGCCTTATGAGTGAGTTTTGGCCGGCTTTAAAGCAAATTTCCGCAGACCGCCAAGACAACCCAGCTTGAGTTTTGTGGATAACCGGTTTAAGGCCGATGGGTGATCCCTGTGCGATCGTGAAACTGTTGGAGATAATTCTCAGTTTTTTGCTGATAGGACCACCAGCCAGTCTTCAACCTCAACCCCCGGAACCTCAAATTCATCCTGGGCATAAAACGCCTGCACTAATTTACCGGCGTCAGCAACCGGCTGCCCATTCAGGCTTGTTTCAAGACGTTCGATGGCATTACTCGGATAGCAGAAGAAATCACCGGAAAAATGCAGGTCCTCAAAACAACCGTCCACCACCGCATATTCGGCCCTAATGAGACCACCGGGCGCCTTGTGCATCCGGTGCAGCATGTCAACACCGGCACGAATCTTGATATCACGCCCGCAAGCTTTGACTCTCCCTTTCTGATAAAACCAGTCGTCGCTTAGCAATACCGCCCTGTATTCATCCATTTTTGACTGCAGCGCTGCATCCTTTACGGCAGGCTGCATGGGGCCCAGCAGCTCCTGAAACTCTTCAGCCATCAAATCGTTCAGCCGGGCTTCGTCCCATTGTCCGGCCGTTTCCTCTCCGAGTTCCCGTTGGATGGTTGTCAGGTTCTCCTTGAGTGTCTGATGCACTTTGTCCCGAAATTTCTCATCCGGAACTTTCAGCACCCGGCTCATCATTTCATAATTGAAATCGACAATTAAATTGCCCACGAATACGATACACTCGCCGATCTCCGCCGCGCCTGTTCCTGATATTTTACAGTTGCCTGCAATCAGGTCATTTACCGGTTTGAATGTTACCGGTATACCGATACGCTGGTGAACATTGATGATCGGCTGCAGAAACTTTTTATAAAATGTAATTTTCCCTTTCGGAATAATGGGGTTATCCCGGTGAAGAATCAAGTGAAAAAAAAGCTGGCCACCGTCCAGATATACAGCACCGCCCCCCAAATCCCGTCTAAATACCGGAATGCTATTTTGCCGGCAAAATTCCATGTCCACTTCCTGCTCGGGGTCCTGATGGAATCCGATACAGACATAAGGCTCAGCGGGTGAGACCAGTGAAAGCGCCTCCTGCCCCATATGGGCCAAAGCATGATAGATCAGCTGTGAATCCAGCCAGGGGACTTTCCCCAGATTATATAATTTCATTTTGCCGCCTCCAGTTTAGAAAACCCGCCAAGCATATCCGCAGGCAGGTTTATGGATTGAACCGCGATAGCGAGCACTTCAAGATGTCAATTTATATGCATAGCTCATCGTGCCCGCCAACATTTTACCCACTTCACAGGATCGGGCGGAATTGAACAAAATCGTTTTTTCCCGCCTGGTCAATCCAGCCCCCAATTCTATCCGGATATTGAAAATGCTTGAAACCGGCCGGCTTTTCTCCACCCGGCACTCAATTCCCACAGCAATCATTTCCAGAGAGATCTGTTTATTCGCTGCAACCGCAGCAATCGTCAGAACAATTCAACTACCGAGGGCACCAAGAATTAATTCGGTCGGACACGTCTGCTTTATGGCATCAACGCTGCCTTCGGCTATCCGAAATGTATTCGTGCCGGTTTGCACCACGGCAGTCCCGGAGTCAAATCGTATTTGCGCACTATAATCAACCATCTTACCGATAGATCCTCAGGCCAAAAGACCCGGCATTAATTGTAACCCTATAGCTGATATAAATTCCGCTAACCCTGTTTCAGAGCCCGGCGAACCAGCTGAATGATGTCCATCACCTCGAGGGGTATTCTATTTCTTCTCACATAGGTGAGCATGGTCCTGACACATTGCTGGCAGGACGTCACGATGGCCTGGGCACCGGTGGCCAGTGCCTCTTCGACTTTTCGTTTTGCAATTTCAGCTGCCAGCTGGGCATCGACCATCTCAAGATTACCACCACCACCACAGCATTGACAGTTTTCACGATTGTGCGGCAGTTCGACAAACGTGATCCCGGGGATAGATTGGATGACCTCCCGCGGTTCGTCAAATATTCGCGCGCCTCTTCCCAGGTCACAGGGGTCATGATAGGTGACGGTCATGGGCAGCTCTTTGAACGGTACTTTATTCTGTTCGATCAACCTGCATAAATACTGGGTTGCGTGTGAGATTTTAAACGTTTTGGGATAATATTCAAGCCACATCTGGTAACAGGACGGACAGGCAAAAACAACTTCCTTCGCCCCTTTCTTTCGGATCGCCTCAATGTTGTGATCAATATACCCCTTGAGCTCTTCAGGCATACCCGCCCCCAGCAGTGGAAACCCGCAACACCACTCCTCCTCGCCCAGGAGCGTAAAGTCAACCCGGCACGATGTCATTATCTCCGCCAGGGCGATGGGGATTTTTTGAGCCACCGGAAAATAGGATGCGACACAACCGGTGAAGTAAACCACCTCGGCTTTGTCTTTCAGGAATTCGTCATCGGGTGGATCCCGCATATCTTCAACCCACTCGATCCGCTCTTCATTGTCCTCACCAAAAACATTGTGCTCGTTATCTAAATTTTCCCGAACTCTTTTCAATTTTTTGGGATAAACGTTGGTGTGAACCAGATCCTGGCGCAAGGCAAGCCATAAATCCTTCAGATTGATCCCCACCGGGCATACTTCCTGGCAGTTGCCGCAGAGAGTACATCGAAAAACAGTATTGCTGTAGTTGTTCCACTGGTCTTCGGACAATTCATTGGCTCGAAACAGTCTGCTCAGGAGACTGCTTCGGCTTTTTAAAATCTTCCGGATGCCATCAATGCGGTATACGGCCGACAGTTCTCCATCCCCGGCAGCGGTGACCGCCGGGCAGACATCGGCGCATATCCGGCAATTCGTACAGGCTTCAATTTCCAGAATTTGCCTGAAACTGTAATCTTTATTGGCCATAAAGTTCGGTCCTTTATAGAGGTTGTCATAAAGATGTTTCGAATAAGCTATCGGCTCAAGGGGTTTCCATATTTTTTTCAAAAGGACATATCACGATCAATCTGCATTACTATCGTAAAAAAGTTTATGCGTTTTCGAGCAGGTCCCCGACAAACTGGCTGATATTGTATATCTTGAATTTCTGTTTTCTCAGTTTGGCGTTCGACAGATTATGAACACAGGAATTGCATTCGGTCAGTACCACCTCGGCCCCGATTGCCTCTACCTCTTCAAGCCGCCGGCGTGCCATGGCTATGGAGTTTTTGGCATAAGCCCCCCGTACACCGCCACCGGCGCCACAACAGAGCGCATCGGCATGATGGTGCTCCATCTCCACGAAATTCGGGGCGATCTTTCGGATAATCTCACGCGGCTCTTCGTAAATCCCGCAGTGCCTCCCCAGATCGCAGGGGTCGTGATAGGTCACCCGCTTGTCGGTTTGAACATCAAAATCAAAATCCTTAAGAAACTGACTGATGTGCAGGACCTGGACGCCTTTTTCTTTCAGTTCGGCATACTGGGTTTTGTTTTTGAAGGTCCTGGAGCAATACGGACAGCCCGTTATGATTGTCTTTGCACCGGTTTTCAGGATACGCTCTATATTTAACCGGGCCAGGTCATCGTTTATCTGATAGCCCACATCTTCAAGCACCCCACTGCAACAAACCTCATCGATCAACGTGTAATCGACATTAAGTTTGTCCAGCAGGTTCAGGGTTGCCAGAGTGGCTTCATCTTCCCGGTATGAACCCACACATCCGATAAAATAAACATATTCAGCCTGTTTATTGCGCTCTCTTTCAAAATCTTCCGGTTCATCTTCGGCATAGATGTTGGTATGTTTCTGGAGCACCTCGTTCATACCTTTAAAGGCAGGGTGGCAGGAACCGATATGGACCATGTCCTTTCTGGCCAGTTTGATAATCTCCGGCACTTCCACACCGGAGGGACAGTTGGTTGAACAACTGGCACAGGTAGTACATTGAAACAGGGTTTCAATCAGCTCGTCATTGAGATCAATTTTTTTGTCCATGACCTCTTTTAGCAGGAGCATCTTGCCCCGGGCATTGTAAGCCGGACGCAGTGTGGCACCGAATACCGGGCAAACCGACCGGCAAAACCCACACGATGAGCATCGCAGCACCTGGTCACGATACTTTTTTTCAAATTCATATTTCTCATCCATATACAACCTCCGAATTCACCTCTTGGGTGATGAGAATACTATTGGCCTTTAAATTTATGGGCGGTAGCCGCATTGAGCGCCAGAACCACCGGAGACAGAATAATATGCAGCAGCCGACTGAACGGCAGGAAAACAATAAAAGCACCGGTCAGAACGGCATGCACATACCAGCCATACCCATAAACATCGCTTAACGCTTCTGGATTGGAAAACAGAGTGCTGATACTGAATCCGACAAACGCATATGCGGCGCTCCCCGCGGCGCCTGTCATGGCGATTCGCATACCCTCAAGAACAAATCCAACCACCACAATACCTCCCAGCAGAACCAGCGCCAGGGAACTGCGCCGGGGCAGGCCGACAATCCGATGAGACCGGTCAAACAAGTGCCGGGAAAGCGCCATGATTACACCTGAAAATATCATGATGCCTGTCATATCAAAGAAAAAAGCAGTCACCCCGTTGTTCTTGTCGATCACTTGCCACACCCATTGCCATTGGGGACGCCACAGGGATCCACTCAGGGCAACGATACCCCACAAAAACCGCAGGGCCATGGGAAAAAACAGCAGACCATGAATAAGCCATCGGCCGGGGGAACGCTCAAAGAGTCGCTTTTGAAAAAACACATTCAATACGATTTCTTTAGCAAAACGGATCATGTTCAGCTTTCGTGCGTTAGTGCCGCCCGCTGCTTCCAAAGCGATGGTTTTTCCCGTTAATACGGCACTATCCTTTTTCCCATATGAAACAGAAAGCATGAGCAGTAACGACATCCCCAGCCCGACGAAAAAGACAATCAATGATACGGTGGTAATGTTATCACCAAAAGACAGAGTTGCCGTGTGACAGGGCATGCATATTACACTTTTGGGGGGTAGTACCGCTGCCGAAGCCCCTACTGTGTTTCCACGGCTATGACAACGCCGGCAAGCAGCCTCATCTTCAGGAATGATCATCTCATGAACACCCAACGGTTCATTTAAATGACGCTCCCTTTTCCAGAGGATGTACCCGCTTTCAGCGTCTTTGACCGGCTCTACATCCTGCAGGTGACAGGCCTGGCAGGCAATGGAAGCATGGGCATCATGCGCTGTTGATTCATCGTGAGGCAAATGGCACTGCCCACAGTCTACCGTCTGTTGTGCCCCATGTTCGAAGGATGCAGCCTGAAGATGGCATTCAGTGCAGGCAAGGTTTGAATGCGGTGTTTCTCTGTAAGATTCCGGCACCACCAGTGCAACCAATTGCCCCGTAATTTTTTGAGCTTCCGTGCCGGCATTTGCGTGGCAATGAAAGCAGCGCTTGTCGATTTTTTCTGCCGCGTCAAGATCCTCGGTTCCTATCAACCGGTGACAGGTCAGACACGTTTCATCTTCCGCTGCAAACGCCGGAAGTTTTGTCTGCCGCTCATGGCAGGCACCGCACTGTTGTGCCGGCGGTTTTTCCGGATCAAAATTTTCCGCTCCATCATCGGACAAAAGTACCTGGTGGGGGTTGTGGCAATCGAGGCAATTTTCATAGGATTCAGCAGGGCTGATTTCTCGACCACCGTGTCGGTTACCCTCTAATTCCTCCGGTACATTATCGTGGCATTCCACACATTGCCCGGGGTCGAAAAAATCCGTCAGTTGTTTGCTGACATGGGAAGGATCGGGATGCAAAGGCCGATCAATGATGTCTGTGTGGCAATCCTGGCAGGAAATTTGACCGTGGGCGGAAACATGAAATTTTTCAGCATCGATGAACCATTCTGCTTCGGCTAATGTTCCAAAGAGCGCCAAATAAAAAACTGCAAAGAGAATAATTCCGCCCGGTTTGATCCATTTATATAGGCAGGACATTGGCTTTTCGTTTAATCTCACTTACGATTCTTTCATTTAACAGCAGGCTGCCCGGCGATCACACCGGGGAAATATCATCAATCCGGCTGGACTCTACGCTAACGGGGCAGATTCATCATAATATGTCTTTTTGAAAAATTATAACGTATATTGTACGGTTGTAAGAGGCTATCCTTCCAGCTCTTCCTTGTACTTTTCAAATTCAGACAGCATCCACTTTTCCACCGCCTCGGGAGCATGAATCAAGTGCCCAAGGTCCGGCGTGCTCTTGGGAGTCAGTTTGTACATCCAGCCTTTGCCGTAGCAATCAGTGTTAATTAAACCGGGGTCTGTTTCCAGCTCTTCGTTGACCGACTCGATTTTTCCTGCAAAAGGCGCGAACACCTTGCCTAGCCATTTGCCGGATTCAACCTTTGCAAATTTTTTGCCGGGCTTCAGGACCTTGCCGTCGTCAGGCAATTGAACATAGACGACGTCACCGGCCAGTCTCTGAGCAAAATCATCCATCCCCATGACAAAAATTTCGCCCTCAGGTCGAATCCAGAAATGGTTTTCATCGTAATACAAATCATCCGGCATGTTGTATTCTCTAATTTCCACGATTGCCTCCTTATTTTGACCGCCCTAAATTAATCTGCATCTTTTTTGACTTATACATCGAGACCCAATTTCCCCGGATTAAGAATAGCATTGGGATCAAACAGGTTTTTCAATCCGTTCATCACACGGATGAACACAGGATCGTGCTCCATGGTCATGTACTGAGCTTTCGACATTCCCACTCCATGCTCACCGGTCAACGTCCCCCCCAGCTTGATAGCCAGCCGGTACAGATCAGCCTCAACCTGTTTTACTTTTTTGACCTCTTCCGGGTCGGTTCCGTCATAAACGATCACCGGATGAATGTTTCCATCCCCGGCATGAGCAACCGTGGCAATCATGATGCCGCTGCGCTCACTGATCGCCATCACCGCCTCCAGCATATCCGCCACCTTGCTGATGGGCACCACAAGATCTTCTGCCAGAACATTGTAGTTTAAACGGGTGAGTACGCCGTAAATCGCCTTGCGGGCAGCCCACAGCTTTTCAGCTTCTTCTATAGTCGATGCTTTGGCAATTTTGACGGCGCCATTGTCTTCCAGCGCCTCGATGATGACCCCCATTTGCCAATCCACTTCATGCTGGGTGAAACCATCGGTTTCCACCAACAGCATGGCCGCCACTTCCGGCAAATTCAGATCTGTTGCTTTGTTAACCGCCTGCAGACTCGGGCTGTCCATCAGCTCAAGCACGCTGGGAATAATTCCGGAACGCATGATGGCGCTGACAGCCTTTCCTGCCTGGGGCAGGGAATCGAATGTAGCCGTACACGTCACGGAGGCCTTGGGCAGGGGGTCGATCTTCAGAGATATTTCGGTAACCACTCCCAGGGTACCTTCCGAGCCGACAAAAAGCCGGGTCAAATCGTATCCGGAAACACATTTCATGGTCTTGGCCCCGGTGTGCAGGATGGACCCATCTGGCAGCACGACTTCAAGATCCAGCACATAGTCCCGGGTCGTCCCGTATTTGGCGCCTTTGACCCCTCCGGCATTGGTAGAGACATTGCCGCCGATGGTTGCCACCTTTCCTGAGGCAGGATTCGGTGGGAAAAAAAAGCCGGTGTCGGCCAGCTTGTGATTCAAATCATCAAATACCACACCGGGCTGTACCATCACCTGTCGATCTTCGATGCGGATGGCCAGAATCTTGTTCATGCGGCTCATATCCATCACAATACCACCCTGCTTCGGAACAGCCGAGCCGGTCAGCGAGGTACCTGCCCCACGTGGAGTGATCGGGATTTTATAGGTGTTGGCCAACTTCAGAATTGCCGCAACCTGCTCTGTAGTTTGAACCCAGACGGCTGCTTCCGGCCGATGGCTGAGTCCCGATGAATCATAACTGAAACTGACCAGGTCGATTACGGAATCGGTAAAGTTATCTTCACCAACAACAGCGGTCAGTAATTCTATAAATTTCTTATCCATTTGTTTTTCCTAAAAATCTCAGGTTCAATCCAGCTTATTACGCTTTGACTTCCCGGACGATTTTTGAAAATTCATCTTCGGTGAGAACGCGTTTCAGGTCATGCGACTGTTGCTTAACCACCTGCAATACAGACATAGCCTCATCCCGATCGAGTTCGATACCCAGCTTTTGAATCCATAGCTCGATGTTATCAAGCCCGCTCTTTTTCCCCATGAGGATCTTTGGTGCATCATGTCCCACAAAGTCAGGATGCACCGGATACACGATGGTGGGATCGGATTCAAAGACATTCTTATACCAGCCGGTAACGATCCCCGATTCAATGTTGTATGCATTTTTACCGATAAAGGGCCTGTTGGGAGGCACGTCGAAACCGGACAGTTTCTGGACGAGCGCGGCCAGTTCATTGAGTTTGCTGAAATCGATACCCACGTCGATGCCGTACATCGTCAGCAGCGCCAATACGGTTTCCTCCATGGGCGTGTTGCCCGCCCGCTCTCCGATTCCAAGAACTGTTGTGTGTATGACCTCCGCTCCGGCAAGAACGGCGTTGACGGTATTGGCAACGCCCATACCAAAATCGGGGTGGAAATGAACTTCGATGGGTTTGGATATGCGCTCTTTTACTTTTTTTGCAAAATAGGTTGCTGCCTGGGGAGAAAGTACACCAAACGTGTCCACCAGGGTAAACGCATCCATATGGCCTTCAACCGCAACACGATCCACCAGATCCAGCAACCAGTCCATATCGGACCGTGTGGCATCAATGGTAAAAAAAACGGTTTTAAGCCCTGCCTTTTTAGCCGCAGAGGTGGCTGTAATGGAAAGCTCGATAGCTTTCTCCAGAGGCCACTTATATCCCTTTTCTATAAGGTGCTTACTTGATGGAATTTCGATGACAATGCCATCCACACCGCAATCGGCGGCCAGTTCGACGTCCGGCACCATACAACGTGCAAAACAGAAAATTTCCGAACTCAGGTTCCGCTTCACGATCTCTCTGAGTGCTGCTTCATCATTGGGGGATACGGCCGGCATCCCCGCTTCAATCCGATGGATACCCACCTCGGCCAGTTTTTCGGCGATTTGTATTTTATCATCTTTGGTAAAGATCACCCCGGCCTGCTGCTCGCCATCCCGGAGGGTAATATCATGCACTTTCACCTGGGGCGGTGGGTTAAAATCCTTGGTGACTTCTTCCAGGTAATTCCAGTGACTGACGTACCAGTTATCCGTTTTCCAGGGGTGGGCCGAATCGATTTTAGAAGTGGGTTTCATTTGTATGTCCTCCGATCTGTTTTATTGTAATTTTGTTATAACAGCAAGATGTGACCCTAAACATGTGGAACTGAGACAATTTATCCATGAAATGATTCAGAAAACAGGTTTCATCAATGCGATTCGACTGCGCTATCCAGAAGCTTGAACTGGAATTACCGCTTATTTCCACCTAACCCTATAGGCAAACTTATTCTTTTCTGTCAATAAATTTTATTATAAATGGAATTTTTTTATTGTCAGCGGATTTCTCTATTCAGTTACCACTGAAATTGCGGAGATATCGATTGGTTCACCAAATAGAGTTTCTAAAAGGAGGGGGGCGTCAGAATCCAGATAACTTCAATTATATCGCCCTCTAAGGCGCGCCAGGAATGTTCCACATGGGCCGGATAATTGATTGTATCACCTTCCTCCAGGCGATAAACGTCCTTGCCGACACATACTTCGAGCTTTCCTTTCACAACAAAGCAGAGTTTTTCACCGGGGGAATCGAGCATGGGTTCACTACCAGAATTTTCTCCCGCTTTAACTCGCATGTACATGACTTCCAATTGGCGCTTCATGTCCGGCGTCAATAAATCATAGACCACTTTCGATCCCGGCAGTGCCAATCGCTTTCGCTTATCAGCACGAACTACGGACACTTCATTTCTATAAATAGTTTTTTGGACAGGATGATTTGTAATGCCATCTTGGTATCCCCACTTAGATTCCGAGTTGTTTCCGTTAGGGAAAAGATTTACAACGCTATAACCAAACTCAGCAGCAATCTTTTTCAGGGAAGTAATTGAAGGCTCTGTGTTACCGCGCTCAATCTGGCTGATAAAACTTTTAGAAAGTCCGGTCTTGGCTGAGAATTTTTCCAGCGTCATTTGACGCTTCTGTCTTTCAGTACGTATTCTTTTTCCCAAATCAATCAACGTCGTAGGCATATAACCATCTCCTTCAAATTCGTCACAGTTTAACTTTTTATACTGAACTTTTTATTTTACCAAAATGATATATTTTAATCAAGCTTAAACCATTACCCAGATATTTCTGTTTGATATCCTGCCTGCCATCCAGGTCAGCGGGAGCCGAGGAATGCACGATCTGCCCTCGACTCAATATATAAATATACTCGGTATATTTCTGCGCAAAACGTAAGTTCTGTTCAACAAGCAGAATGGGCATCCTGCTCTGTTGCAATTTGAGCATTGATTTGTATTTTAATATTCAATACTGTATTCCCCGTCAAGATATTTTTCACTTTCATGAAATATGATTCCAAATACGGCTGAAGTGATCAGGCCCTGATCCCATCCAGTTTCAGCCATAGGCATTATTCAATTGTTTTACGGACAGAAAATTAAGGATACTCACCGTCACTTCTACCCGCTCATGCCTGATCAACGGAGTATCTGTATCGTTTTTTCTCTCCTTGTCGTAACAACCAATCTCGGCAGCGGATGGGCCTGACCCGACGGGATGACGATCCTTAAAATGCAAGGGTATCTCCGGCATGGCTCGCTGATTTATTTCTGTCAGAGTAGATTTTTTTTATTGACACAACACTTTCCCACTGCTAATCGAATAAGTAGTCGGATCAGACTCTATAGATGCAGGTACCCATCCAATTATCAGCCGTCCAAAAGGGGGCATTTAGCAATGAACGACACATACAAAAGCTTTGGACTTGAAGATCAGGTTGCGATTGTCACCGGCGCTTCCCAGGGAATCGGCCGTACGCTGGCCATGGCACTGGCTGAGGCCGGTGCACATATCGCCCTTGTTAGCCGGACCCAATCGGCTTTAGACCAGGTCGCGTCCGAAATCGATACATTGGGCCGTCAAGCACTGGTTGTACCGACTGACATTGCAGATGTTTCCCAGATTCGCAGCATGGTCGACAAGGTTCAGGGCCATTTTGGAAAAATTGATATTCTAATCAATAACGCGGCCTGGACGGTTACGGCCGATGCGCTGGATGTCTCCGAAGAGGAATGGGACCGAACGCTGGACAGTAGCCTTAAATCCGTTTTTTTTCTGTGCCAGGCAGTTGCACCCATGATGATAGAACAGGGGAATGGACACATCGTAAATATGGGATCCACCTTTGGCGAAGTCACCTTCAAGACACGTAGTGTTTATGCGGCCGCCAAGGCCGGGGTTCATCACCTCACCCGTGCCCTGGCCAACGAGTGGTCTGCCAAGGGCGTACATGTCAATGCCATAGGCCCGTGTGTCACCGAAACACCCACGCGTCGTGAAATCTTTGAGCGCCCCGGCTACAGGGAATGGGCTCTCGGGCAAATGCTTCCGATTGGGCGCTGGGCGCAGCCGGAAGACTTTATCGGCGCCACACTTTTTTTGTGCAGTT
>QMMS01000111.1 GCA_003647375.1 Deltaproteobacteria bacterium | reverse complement strand
TGTATGAATTAGAGGATTCAGGAGACAGAAGTCAGGATACAGAATACAGAATTTCGTAAAGCGCTGAAATGTTTTAATGCCGGAGAACGAATGAACATCGAACGTCCAACATCGAATTTTGAATTTGAAAAGATGAAGAAACAGAAATAATTCGGTATTGGGTTTTTGTTTTCATTCGACATTGGACGTTCGATGTCCGATGTTGGACGTTCATCTTTATAAACCAAGGAGGAACCATGCTGAATCACGTCGTGCTGATAAAATTCAAGAAAAACGTTACCGAAGAAAGGATCCATGATCTCGAGAATCTTCTTGAAGAACTGCCCAACAAAATTATTGAAATTCACAGTTTTGAATTCGGGCGGGACATCATCCATTCCGACCGTTCTTATGACTTTGCACTGATATCCCTCTTTGCCAACATCGAATCCCTGCAACGCTACCAGATCCATCCGGATCATCAGATCGTGCTGAAAAACATACAATCTATCTGTGAAAGTATCTCTACCGTTGATTTTATGGGAACAGATGCCAGTGACTTCAAGGAAAAGACACCCGAACAGGGCATTGGCACCTGGTAATCCGCAGATAGCTCACATCGGGAGGCCTTTGAAAAAGGCTCAATTTTGGTTCAGTTCAAGGAAGGCGAAAATTTTAACCACAGGAATACATTAAGTATTTTGAGGATTAAAATTTGAGCCTGACACGGAAATGGGGTAAAAGGGAGTGTTTTGCAAAGGTCTCATCGGACAAATGCCGCATTCCTTGACATAGGTCAAGGACTCCCCCTTTCCCGCTGTATTATGGTTATCCCCAAGGTTGCGACGTTGGGGGTATCCCAGTCTACGCCAAGAACCTGCTTTGAACAATTATGTTTTCAAGAAGGATTTTCCATGAGCCAACGCCTGGAGCGCACAATTTTCCCATCAAAAAGAGATCCTGATTTCTGCGCCCGGATCATCCACAAGGCAGGTTCGAACATCAATCTTTGCTGGCACTGCAACTGTTGTTCCGGCGGGTGCCCTTTTTCCCAGGCCATGGACTACTTACCGAATCAAGTTATCCGTATGACTCAGTTGGGCATGAAGCATGAAGTTCTGGCCTGTTCTGCAATATGGATATGCGTAGGATGTCATACATGTTCAGTTCAATGCCCCATGGCTATCGACATGGCAGCCTTTATGGATGCCCTTCGGCAGGTGGCTATAGCAGAAGATGTGCCGGTATCCGAACCTGACATATTCAATTTTCATAAAGAAGTCCTCAACTCCATCCGGCGGCATGGCCGGACACACAAGCTCGAAATCATGTTTCGCTACAAACTCCAGAAGAGAGACTGGTTGAAAGATCTGGATGTCGGATTGAAAATGATGGCAAAACGCAAACTCGATCTGATGCCCTCAAAAATAAGAAACATAAAGGCTGTTTCCAAAATGTTCGAAGACCCAAAAGGAAATGCTGCGACATGACCCACACGGTCTATTCCTATTTTCCCGGATGTTCCCTGGCAACCTCCGCCAGGGAAAATAACGAATCCATGGTGACTTTCCTGGGTGCCTTTGGCATCCGGCTGGAAGAACTTGTGGACTGGAACTGCTGCGGCTCATCATCGGCTCACAGCCTTGACAGCGAATTGGCCTTGGATCTGGCATGCCGGAACCTATCCCTCGCGCCTCAAAACAGGCCGTTGCTTGTTGCCTGCCCCAGTTGCTACCTGCGACTCAAAGGTGCCCACAACAGCCTGGACCAGGATGTCGCCGCTCAAGAACACTACGAAAACAAATGGAATCGCTCTCATCATTCCGATCTTCAGATCGTTCATTTTTTTGAATTGCTGCATGCCATTTCGCAAACAGCGGCATTTCAGAACAAGCTGAAAAAATTAGCTGGTTTACGAATCGCACCCTACTATGGATGTATGCTGGCTTACCCGCCGTCGTTAAGTCGGCAAAAGGATTTTTCCGGCATTATGGAAAACGTCATCGGCGCACTGGGTGGCACTGCCATACGGTGGCCATTTTCTGCCAGGTGCTGTGGAACATTTCTAACAGCGGCAAGACCCGATATCGTATCTCCTATTATCAACCAAATCACCCAAGGTGCCATTCAAGCCGGGGCCGACTGCATTGTCACCGCCTGTGCCATGTGCCACCTGAACCTTGAAATCAGATCTGACAAACCAAATCAGTTGCCTGTATTTCATTTTTCAGAGATGTTGGCCCTGGCCCTGGATCTTGAAATCTCTGACACATGGTTCTCGAGACACCTGATCGATCCCAGACCCCTCCTAACAAGAAAAAAACTTCTTTAGAACAGAAATAATTTGGTATTGGTTTTTTGTTTTCATTCAACATTGGACGTTCGATGTTCGATGTTGGACGTTCATCTTTATAAAATCATCATTGTAAAGATTCTGTATTCTGACGCTTGCATTCTTTCTCGAACTCATTTCGGCAGAGCCAAATGTCTCTGACTCCCGCGTAGCGGGATCTTGGACGGTCCCAAAGGACCAGGTTTTTAGTAATGGAATAAATTTTCATTGTTGATTTATTGCCGGCTTCCCTGTATCCAGATTGTTTCGATAATCCTTCAAAATGAAAGGTCTTTATGACAGAAAGCATCTATCGACAACTGCAACAAAGACTCGATCTGTACTCCATGGGTTTTCCTGCAGCAAAATCCGGCATCGAAATTAAAATCCTGCGCTATCTCTTTTCCGAAAACAACGCGCATATGTTTTTAGCGTTGACGCACAACCTGGCAACAACGTCTTCCATCGCGACGAACCTGAACCGATCCGAATCGGAAGTTTCTGCTCAGTTGGAAGAGATGACAGAAAAGGGGCTGGTGTTCCGGGTAAAAAAGGGAGACAGCGCCAGGTATGCCGCCATTCCTTTTGTTCATGGTCTGTTTGAGTTCCAGGTTAAGAATATAAAGCCGGAACTGGCCAGAATGGTGGAAGACTATTTCGATGAAGCCTTTGACAAAACCATGCTGGAGAATGCCGAATATTTTCTGCGAACCATACCCGTCAACCAATCCATCGATGTAACCCGCCAGGTGGCAACCTACGACGATGCCATTGAAATTCTGAAAACAAAACCCCACATCGTGGTGACGGATTGTATCTGCCGAAAAAGCAAGACAGTCATAGGTGAAGGTTGCGGTAAAACCATGGAGGCCTGCTTCATGTTCGGGTCCATGGGCCAGTACTATCTTGACAAGGATATAGGCAGGGAGGTCTCCCTGGCGGAAGCCACCGCCATCCTGGAAAACTGCCGGGACGCCGGTCTGGTCACCCAGCCTGCCACATCTCAGAACCCCACCGGTATGTGTAACTGCTGTGGGGATTGCTGTGGTGTTCTCAAGGCCCTGAACAAACACCCCAAACCGGCTGAGATGGTTTTTTCAAACCACCTGGCAATGGTCGAAAGCGATGAATGCACGGGATGTGAACAGTGTCTGGAGCGCTGCCAGATGGATGCCATCTTCATGAACGACGACGAACTGGCCCAGGTGAACCCGGACCGCTGCATCGGTTGCGGTCTGTGCGTGACCACCTGCCCGACAGAAGCCATAAAACTGGCACCAAAATCCGAGGCCACGCTACGATTGCCGCCCGTCAACACAGCAGAACAGATGTTGATGATGGCCCAGAAGCGGGGGGTTATTTAAGATTCAGGAGACATTTCCACATCATGCTGTAGAACACGGTAAGTCTGAATGGGATAGTGGAACCCTTTAACCTCAATGGTACCGACTTCCTCACAAGGTATCTCATCATTAACCAGGGCCCACGAAGTATGCGATAGATATATCTCTCCTGGCTCACAGGCCTGTTCCAAGCGGGAAGCAAGATTTGTGTTCAGGCCGATGGCTGAATATTCCATAAAACCTTCGGAACCATAATTGCCCACATTGGCCATACCCGTATGAATGCCGCATCGGATTTCAAAGGGAAATTGGACACCCTGATTCCACCATTTCTCTCGAAGGGTTTTCATCTTCATTTGCATCTCCAGCGCCATACGTAAACACGCTAAAGCATCTCCTCGCTCCCCTTTTGAATCCGGTGCTCCAAAGATTGCATAAATGCTATCCCCGGTAAACTGAGGGATGGTTCCACCCCATGTCCGGACTATCTGAGCCATCTCCCCTAAATATTCATTGAGCAACTTTGCCACATCTTCAGGATCAGAAGCGTCGGTAAATTGGGTGAAATCCTTGATATCGGAAAAGAACATCGTCAACTTTGTTCGCTTGTGGGATAGCTCTGCTGAAAATTCACCCTTGAATATTTTTTCTGTTATATGCGGATCGATGTACTTCGAGATTTGTTCCTGGGCTTTTTTGAGTCTCTTGTTGGTTTCTTCCAAAGCGTTCGACTTTGTGGTAAGCTCCTCTTCGCGCTGCTTCAGGTCCGTAATGTCGGAATAGATTGCGACATTTCCGCCATCCCCGGTCTTGCGTTCAGTGATCAGAATCCACTGACCACCACTACGTTGCTGGATCCGTGGTTCACCCGGGTTATGATGAAATGCCAAACGGTCTGCAACCCATTCGTCTATTCGGCCCTCTGCGTCGATAATATGTCCATTCTCAGCAGCTCCCCGTATGATCGTTTCAAACGTCGTTCCCGGTTCAATGTCGCTGTCCTTATTCGGGTAAAGTAGTTCCTTGTACCTGGTGTTGCAAAGCACCAAACGGTCTTCAGGATCGAAGAATGCAAAACCTTCAGATGAATTTTCAATGGCATCGACCAGTCTTCGACGTGCCGTTTCAATATCGCGCAAATTGTTTTCTGCAACTTCGATCGCAGTATCACGAAAAACGACCAGGGACTCTGCCATGCGGCCGATCTCGTCACCACTGCCTGGTTTCGGTAAAGGCGCTCTGAGGTTGCCTCCGGCAATCGCGAGCATGCTATCGCTGAGTGCGGTTAGTCTGGCAATCAGGTTACGCCCGACATAGAGCCACACTATGAGGAATGAACTCACGAGACTTAGAGCGGCGATGCCGATTAGAATATTTCGGTTGAGCGTCTTGATCGCTGCAGCTTGGAGGTTCGCTTTCTCAATATCCGAATTCGCGCTATTTACCAGGAAGTCTACTCTGTTGGTCAGAAATTTTGACAGTCGCACGTTGACAGCCAAGAGCTCTTCGGCCTGGATGATGACGGCCAATTCATTCTTTCTGACCCGCGAGAGACTGTTCGGGCCCACTGTCAGGCCCTCAAGTATCGCAACTTGTTTCGCTAAACGCCTTTTCATGCGCTTTGAAACGACTAGAGAGACCTCATACAGTTCCTTGAGAGATTTTTTCAGAGGAAATATCAAGACATCAATACGTTCAGCAGTATCGGCATCTGTGATTTTCAGGAGGTTGTTGTGAATTGAGTCGACCAGAAGCGCAGCCCTTTGTTGTGGAATCAAGCTGATGATCGAATTCACAAGATCCGACTTTTCGTTTGACAATTGGTTTGCTTCGGCTGTTTCCTGACTCCTGTTCCAATCCGCCATCTGGGCTCCGAGTATGCGCTCACCAGGCGACAGCATTCGCTTGGCGATATTATTGGCCCTGGATAGTTCACGAATCCGTTTCTCCTCTATCGCGATACTGGAAAGCCTCTTTTTTACAAGCTCATCAAGGCGCTCGAGATTATCGGTCATGGCGGCGACTAATCTCAGGACTGCAGCCATTGATTCTTTTTCCTCTTTTGTCTCATAGCTTTTGCTATATTGCAGAAGCGGCTCAAGCTGTGCGATTTGCGAAGCGATCTCGTTCGAGACTTCGACCCGTGCGTTATCGGTGTCCACTACCAACAAGGCCGGTGCTGCGCGCACCACGCTTTCCACGCGCCGTGACAGCTCCAGCCAGGACAGCGCTTGGGGCACGCGTTGCGCGGTGATTTTTGTGAGCGCGCCGCCAACCTGCGACAGGGAGTACAAACCAGATGCTGCAGCGATCAGTGAGAACATGGATATCCCCAGAAACGCAAGCAGCAGCCGTCCACGAACACCCATCGATACATATTTGTTTGGCTCACCCACTCGTCATCAATTCCTGTGGACTGCATCTTGTCGAGTTACGACACCTGGATGATACTGGGTTAACACACTCGTCAACCCACTCATTTGACCGGTGAGTAGTCTTCCTTGCCGAAGACATACCAGACGAAGGTGCTCATGCCGGTAACATCGCCCTTCTCATCAAAGCCAATCTTACCTAACACGGTGTCAAAGCTGCCTGTTCTTAAAGCATTGATGACAGCCTTTGGGTTCAAGGAGCCCGCTTGATTAACTGCTTGCGCCCAAGCCTGCACAGCGCCGTAACTATATAAAGTATAACCCTCTGGTTCGTAGGCATCCTCTTCGCGAATGGCAGCAGCGACGTCTGCAGCCTCCGGCTTTATGCGTATATCCGGGCCAAATGTAAATAAGGTGCCTTTGCTTGCTTGACCCGCGATGAACATAAATTCAGCATTCACAAGGGAGTCGCCGGAAAACAAACGAAGATCGGGCAGCTCCTTTATGACCTGGCGTAGAATGATTCCAATATCGCCAGAGTATCCGCCGGCATAAAGTACATCTGTTTTTTTAGTGACGAGTTTGTCTACGATAGGCCTGTAGTCCTTTTGATCTTTTTTATAACTATCGAACATAACCTCGGTGATGCCGCGTTTGTTCAGCTGGCGTTTTGTATACTCTGCCAAGCCCTGGCCATAGGCTTGACCGTCATGAATAATCGCAATCTTGCTGTTGCCGTGATTATCGGCAAGGTAGTCGCCAGCGACCGTGCCTTGCTGGTCATCCCGGCCTATCACCCGAAATACATTGGGACCCCCTTCATCGGTGACCTTGGGATTGGTCGAAGCTGGCGAAATCATTATGATCCCGGCTTCTTCATAGATTTTACTTGCGGCAAGGGAACAGGCGGAACAAAGGTGTCCGACAACGAAATTTACGCCCTCGCTCACCAGTTGCCGTGCCACCGCCTTTGCTTGTCGCTCCTCGCACGCATCGTCCACTGAGATAACAACAATCTCTTTGCCAAGGAGGCCGCCTTTTTCATTCAGATGCTCGAACGCTTTTTGGGCACCGACTTCCTGCTGTTCGCCATTAGCGAGAGAACTGCCGGACAAAGGCCCGGCGATACCAACCCTGATTTCGGCCTGAACCGCCGTAATGCCGCAAACCATCATTATGCATGTGCCTATTAGGATTCCAAGTATTTTGGTTTTCATAACTGCCTCCGTTTTTCTTGCCTTGAATTGTTGAGCGGTGCCGCGTTTCTCGAATATCTTGGTTTAAAACGGTATGCTCACCTAGCCTATAACATCTACAGACAGGATGGCCCTGAGTTTGCGTATGGCTTTTTGTTCGTTGGGCATTTGATCACCTTCCGGTTAGAAGTGTAAAGAAGATGATAGGTCTTGGAAAGGTGCTTCCGGTCGAGAATGAGGCCAGCTCAAGTGTGTCTTTGGGGCTCAGTATCAGATCAGGTGTGATTCAAGTGTGTTATAAAATCAATACATGATTTGCTTAGATGGGTCAAGGGATAAGCTGCTTCAAGGTTGTTGGGGGAAACAAAAAGTGGCAGGAATGCTAAGAAGAATATCGACAGCTTAGGGTTGAGAATATTGATGTTATTAACCTGGCAACTAAATAGCTCAACACGTCATGTCGGATCCCCGATCGAGCCGAGGACAAGCTTGATAAGCCTGCCCCGGCAAGTAGTTAGCCAGGGGCATCCAGTGCCTTACTGGATTCCCGCCTGCGCGGGAATGACAGCTTTAATGAATAAATACCGGTTATCCGCAAAACTCAAGCTGGGTTGTCTTGTCGGTCTGCGGAAATTCGCTTTAAAGATAACCGCAAAAAAAATGGGCACTCCTCAATTACGATAGAATGCCCATTTTAATTACCACCTAAGCTGAACGACTATTGGTTTACAATGTCCTTCATTGTTTTTCCTGGAGCGAACTTTGGAACCATTTTTTCCTCGATTTGAATGGTTTCTCCAGTTTGTGGATTCCTGCCTTCCCTGGCTTTTCTCTTATTAACCCGAAATGTCCCGAATCCGATAAGTCTTACCGACTCATTATTGCCTAAAGCCTCAATAATTTTTGAAAACACGCAATCTACAGCAGCCTGAGCTTCCTTCTTTGATAATATGACATTAGCCACTTCATTGATTAAATCGCCTTTATTCATTTTCACACCTCCCATTTTATCAAAATTTCTACAGTATTACTCAACCACAAAATGGACCCTTCTGTTTTTGGCCCAGGCTCCTTCGTTCGTACCGGTATCTACCTGGCGTTCTTCACCATAACTGATGGTGGAAAGCAGGTTACCGTCAATGCCGAGATCCAAGAGAAAGGCTTTGGCGCTCTCTGCCCGACGATCACCCAGGGCGATATTATAGGCGTTTGTTCCGCGTTCATCACAGTGCCCTTCAATAATCACGGAAGCGTCCGGGTTCATACGAAGCCACTCAGCTTTCCGGGACAGGAGTTCTTTTGCCGCATCCTCGATTGCAGAGCTGTCAAAATCAAAGTAGACATCCTCATTCATGAACATCTGCACAGCTGCTATTTCAGCTCTTTTCTCTTCTTCATCCCTGGCAGCTTGCTCAGCCATTTGGGTCTGCTTGAGATCTTCTTCTGCTTGTATTTCCAACTTTCTGGCAGCCTCATCCTGTGCTGCCAACCCTGTATCCACGTCAGCCGTCTCTTCAACTGCACCCATTGTGCCCTCTTCAGCTGTTGGTTCAGATTTAATGATCTTTTTTGCGCATGAGGTCGTGAAAAGCAGTCCCGGTATAATTACCAACATGCTGATGCATATCCATAGTTTTTTCTTCATGTTTTCCTCCTTTATATATTCGTGATGAATCTTATTTTGCTTCATTCAACTACAATGTGCAGTCACATTTACACCATGACTTCTGATCAATATCGTCTTTGTCGCTATTCCATCCATCAATAGTAACCAGCAGATTGCTCAATCACCTCCTTCCATCCAAATTTCAACCTGAACTTAAATGTATCGAATAGATAAAAGGGGTCTCAAAAACAAAAAACCTCTGGGCACGCATTCCCAAAGGCTGAAACAAATGGTTTCGGCGGCCCGGCTGTCATAGCTTTTAGCTTTAGACCCGTGGCTTTGCGTCCCCGCCTTTCAACGGATTTGCCCTTTCGATCTATATATTGGACGTATTTTAAAAAAATAGGGTACTGATTGTCAATAACATTTCCCAAATATGTCAATTAACCTTAAGCTTTCGTGTCTAAAAATAGCAAAATCTGTATATTATTGGATGTTTATGGATAACTACCTGTCCATCACCAACACCTTCGCACCGCGGATTTTTCGTTCTTTCAGTTCCACCAGGGCCTGGTTGGCCTCTGCAAGAGCGAATTCCTGGACCTCGGGCCTGATGCGGATGTCAGCGGCCAGCGCCAGGAAGGCCTTAACATCCTGCCGCGTCACATTGGCAACACTCTTGATCTCCTTTTCTAGCCACAGGTGGGATGCGTAATCCAGCTCCAGAAGGCACCCTTGATCCGACGTCTCCTTGCGTATGGCAAGGTTCGTCAGATGCAATGACCGGTATCCGATGGCGCCTGCACACAAAAGGGGCGCGGCCTCCATGTCTGAAAATAAATCCGGAATCCTGTAAACAAATCTCTCTGATACAGTCATGTATTCGGCATACCCGCCATGGGCGTCTCTTCCGGTTGCCTGGAAGCCCTCGCACAGATTTTCGTACCCGTCACTGCAAAAGCGGCAGGTACCACAGGCTGAAAAGATCCAGGCGACCCCGACCCTGTCGCCCAATGTATATCGATGTGTGTCCGGTCCCATCCCATGAACCCGTCCCACGACCTGGTGCCCGGGAATCATGGGCAGCGTCGGTGGCGGTGTCCGTCCCTCTATTTCATCGAGTTCGGTGTGGCAGACACCACACGCAGATACTTTCACCAGCAGGTCCTCTCCATGGGGTACGGGAGGTGCCATTTCAACCAATGTCAGGGGTGATGTGTTTTCTTGAAGGCTGCAGATTTTTTCCAGTATCATTGCTTTCATGGGTATCTATTTTACCTCCAAATAATCTGTATATATTTAGATCAGGATTAAGACTTGACCTGACAGCTAGTATTTATGATATTTGTAGCTACAGCCTGGTCCAAAGACTTTGACAAGATGTCTATTTCCACCATTGATGAAAAAGATTCAATTGTTCGTCAGTGATTCGTGAAAAAAGAACTTTTGAAAAAGCCATAACGAAAGCTGAATATTTTCTAACAAGGCGAATGACACCACTTGACAAGCGCATGGGATCATAATAATTTATAAATTATCGAAACATTCAACTACCCCAACCCTATCGTTGCAAAAGCCGGAGGGCTTCAGAGTCAAGGCGCCTGAGGGCCAAGTCAACACAAGAATGAGGGACCATGAAATCACTCGGCATATGTCTTGGTGCATCAACCGTCTCCATGGTCCAGCTGGAACAGAATACCACGGCCGGTATCGACCGGCCCAATATTGTCAATTTCTCACGCCACCCCCATGACGGCAATCCAAAAAAAACACTTATATCGGCGCTGGGCACGCTGGACCTGAGGTCCTTTGGCAGGATTGCCGCTACAGGCAGAAAGTTCCGTAAGTTTATCCACCTTTCATCCATTTCCGAGCCTGAGTCCGTAGAGCACGCCTATGGCTACATCAAGCCACAGGGTATTTCATGCCCTGCGATTGTATCGGCCGGAGGTGAGACTTTTATGGTCTACGTCTTGGACAGTTCAGGCCGAATATCTAATGTACTGACAGGCAACAAATGCGCCTCCGGAACAGGTGAATTTTTTCTGCAGCAAATCAAAAGAATGAATGTCAGCCTGGACGAGGCAGCTCAATGGGCGGTTGAAGCGACCCCCTACCAAGTCTCGGGTCGTTGTTCCGTTTTCTGCAAATCCGATTGCACACATGCCACGAACAAAGGCATACCCAAATCAAAGGTCACAGCCGGTCTCTGTAAAATGATGGCGGGAAAGATTCTGGAGCTTCTTAAAAAAGTTGAAAAACGCAACATCATGATCACCGGGGGCACAGTTAAAAACCATATGATGGTGGCGTACCTTCGGCGGGAAATTCCCGGTCTCATCGTACCTGAAACCGGTCCCTATTTTGAAGCCATGGGAGCTGCCTTGTGGGCACTCGAAAACGAAACGATCCCGATCACGGACGCTAACAGCATCTTTAAGACAGGGATGACTTCATTCCAGTCCCTGCCACCGCTGATTTCGTTCAAAGATCGGATAACGTTTAAATCAATGACCATGGATACGATCACACCGGGTGATACCTGTATCCTCGGACTCGACGTAGGCTCCACAACAACCAAGGCGGTATTGTTAAGAAAATCGGATCAGGCCCTGCTGGCATCTGTATACTTGCGAACGAATGGAGACCCCATAGGGGCCAGTCGTAAATGTTATGCCCGGATTCTGGAACAGGTTCAACAGCGGATGGAACTTTCCGACCTATCGATCATCGGGCTTGGTGTATGCGGTTCAGGTCGACAGATAGCCGGTCTCCATGCGTTAACCGACTGTGTCATCAATGAAATTATCGCTCACGCAACGGCTGCGGTATATTTTGATCCCCAGGTCGATACAATATTTGAAATCGGTGGTCAGGATGCCAAATATACGTATATTACCAATGGCGTCCCCTCTGATTATGCCATGAACGAAGCCTGTTCTGCCGGAACCGGCTCCTTTCTTGAAGAATCCGCCATGGAATCTCTCGGCCTCGATATGGAAGAGATCTCTGCCGTGGCATTAAAAGGTGAAAAGCCTCCGAATTTCAATGATCAATGTGCCGCATTCATATCATCCGACATCAAAAATGCCATTCATGAAGGCATTCGACACGAAGACATCGTGGCCGGACTGGTCTACGCCATCTGTATGAACTATGCCAATCGTGTTAAAGGAAACAGACCCATCGGCAGCAAAATCTTTCTCCAGGGCGGCGTGTGTTACAACAGGGCTGTCCCCATGGCCATGGCGTCAATTACCGGAAAGCCCATTATCGTTCCCCCGGAGCCGGGGCTCATGGGTGCTTTTGGTGTGGCGCTGGTGGTCAAAAAGCGCATCGAAGCCGGTATGACAGCAGAGAAAGCCTTCTCGCTGAAAACCCTGGCCCATCGACGTGTTGCCTATGGGAAACCCTTTTTCTGCAAAGGAGGTAAGGAAAAATGTGATCGGCAATGCCCCATTGAAATAATCGAAATCGAAGGGCAACGTTACCCCTTCGGTGGTGCGTGTAATCGATATGACAATCTTCGGCACAAGATAAAACACCCTGTTGACACGCTTGATCTGGTAAGAACCCGCCAGCAGCTTGTTTTTGAAAAATTTGCTGCCACCGGCCCGCAACATTACGAACAAGCTGAAAAAGGATCCATCGGCATCAACAGGAGTTTCCTGGTCAACACCTATTATCCGTTATACTCAACTTTTTTTTCATTGCTCGGTTACCGGCCGGTTCTGCCGGCGGATATCTCGCATAGCGGGATCGACCAGCGCAATGCGCCGTTCTGTTATCCGGCCGAGCTTTCGCATGGTTTTTTTCACTCCCTGATTACAGCCGACCCACCCCCCGAACAAATTTTTTTACCCCATTTCAAATCCATTCCTGCACAAAATGGCGACCGGTCTTCGCAAGTCTGCCCATTTGTGCAGGGTGAAACGTTTTTTCTGCAAAC
>QMMS01000110.1 GCA_003647375.1 Deltaproteobacteria bacterium | reverse complement strand
TTTCCGCGATATCGGCGTTGGACGCCATGATTTAACTCCTCAAAATAGCACGCTATTACTCCGGGTTAAATCTGTCGTCCGCCTTGATCTCACGCAAAAATCCTCATTTCTGGACGGACACTAGTCTAACAGCCGGAAAAAGAGAAGACCATAAATATAAAGAAAATGTATGCTGATGAAAAAATCGAAGCATGTCATCATCATCGGCGGTGGTGTCATCGGTGGGTTTGCAGCTTATTACCTGTTGGAAAATGGGTGGTCGGTAACCGTCGTCGATAAAGACCGTTTCGGCCAGGGAGCCTCCAGCAGCAACTGCGGCCTGATCGTCCCCAATCATATCTTGCCCCTTAACTCCCTGGATACCCTGACCAAAGCGCTCAAGTGGATGCTGATTAAAGATTCACCGCTATATATCAAGCCGCGATTGGACGTTGGTCTGATTAAATGGTTCTATCAGTTTGTTTGTCATACGCAACCAAAAGCTGTTTTGAAATCTGTGAAAGGCCGCCATGCATTGCTGCAGAGCAGTTTTGAGTTGTACCCGGCGTTTATCGAGGCAGAAAAGGTGGCCTGTGACTGGGACGTGGGCGGCTCCCTTCATATTTATAGATCCGCAAAGGGGTGGAATGATTATCGCAGGACAGATGCTTTTTTAAGACGGTTCAAGATAGAGGCGCAGCCCCTGGATAGGAAAGCAATGCTTGGGTTGGTGCCGGCCCTGGGAAATCGCGTCAGCGGTGGATGGTTTTACAGGCAGACCGCCCATCTACGGCCCGAACGGCTCATGTCTGAGCTACGCCGGATTCTTCTCGGTCGCGGAGTACGGATTTTGGAGGACTGTCCGGTTCAAACGTTTCGACAGGAAAATGGTATTGCCGTTTCCATTGTCACCAAAGACACGGAACTTTCGGCCGATGCATTTGTGCTGGCCACAGGGGCCTGGGCGCCCTGTTTCGAGAACGTGCTGGGGTGCAACCTTCCGATCCAACCGGGAAAGGGGTATTCCATCACCATGGATCGATCGCAATCATTTCCAAAGATCCCATGCTTTTTTGAAGAGCAGAGCATGGTCTCCACGCCCTGGTCCGATGCGTGTCGGCTGGGAGGCACCATGGAATTTTCAGGGTTTGATACCCACTTGAACCCACAACGATTGTCAGCTTTGACAAACGGTTTCAATGGCTATTCCGATCAATGGCAATTCAAAGAGAGAAAAGAAGAATGGTGTGGCTTCCGACCCATGACCATGGATGGACTGCCCTTCATCGACTGGTCGCCCCGGTTGAAAAATGTCATGATTGCAGCCGGGCATAACATGATCGGGCTCAGCGCGGCGCCGGGTACGGGGAAACTCGTCGCGGACATCATGGAGGAAGCATCGCCCCATATCAATCCACACCCCTACCGCATAGCAAGGCATCATAAATAATATCGCTGGGCGTAATCACCTTGATGGTCGGCCTTTATTCTGATATCAATTTCTTATTATTGTAATCAGGCGGGAGAGTAGCCCAATGCATCTGTTTTATCGGTTCTTTATCCGTACACTGGTATGTTTATCCCTGGCAATGTTTGCGGGGGCCAATTTTACTTCTTTTTCATATGCCCAGGAACAGAAAAAAGCACGTCCAGCTGTTCCGGTCAAGACGGCGCCTGTTCTGAAAAAGACCGTCCGTGACCGGATTTCCTTGATCGGCACCACAAAGCCTATCCGGGAGAGTGTCGTTGCATCCGAGGTGTCGGGTCTGGTGGAGGCCTTTTATGTCAAAGCCGGGGACTTTATCACCAGGGGAACGCCGCTGGCGGTATTGGGGTCTACCGGTGCGCGGCTACGGCTTAAAGGAACCATGGCTGCCCGTGCCGGTATCCAGGCGGCACTCGTTCTGGCTGAAAAGGAACTGCAGCGCATCAGCAGTCTCAAGAGTAGCAACAGCGTGGCGGAAAGACAGTATGACGAAGCTTTCTACAATCATAGTGCTCTTGAAAAAGATCTTTTAATGAATGCGGCTGATATCGAACAGTTGAAATACGAAATTTCCAAAAAAAGTGTTCAGGCGCCTTTTGCAGGTTTTGTTGCGGCAGAGCATACCCAGGTAGGGGAATGGATCAAAACCGGCGGTCCGGTTGTAACGCTGGTGGACATGAACCGCATCCTCATCACGGTGGATGTACCTGAAAAATATATAGTGGGGATCAAATCCAACAGCACTGTCCGTGCGGTCATCACTAGCCTGGGTAAATCACCCCTGTCCGCAACCGTTTCCACGATTCTTCCAATGGGAGATTCAAACGCCAGAACATTCTCTGTACACATCGAGTTGTCAAACAAGGGTTTCAGGATAAAGAGCGGCATGGCCGCAACGGTCACGTTCAGTGTCGGGGAGAAGCGAACGGTCAAGCTGCTGCCCAAGGATGCCATTGTAACGTCTGGGAACCTGCGCCTGGTCTATACCATCGACAGTGGCAAGGCCGTTCCTGTTCCCGTCAAGGTCGTGGGCTACTATGATAGTGATGCCGCAATCGAAGGGCCTCTGGAACCGGGCCAACAGGTGGTTACACGGGGCAACGAGCGCTTGAGACCCGGTCAGGCCGTACAGGTTGTTAACTGATGAAACTTGTCGATACTGCTATCAAAAGACCGGTAACCGTCATTGTGGGCGCTATCCTGCTTGTCCTGTTCGGTTTTATTTCGCTTTACAGAATTCCGATCCAGTTGACGCCGAATGTCGATCTACCTGAAGTGTCCGTGGAAACGAGATGGGAAGGCGCAAGCCCTCAGGAGGTGGAACGGGAGATTATCGATGTCCAGGAAGAGGAGTTGAAAAACCTCGAAGGACTGGACAGCATGGAAAGTGAAAGCCGGGACAGCTATGCCTACATCAACCTGATGTTTGAGATCGGCACGGATCCGGATGATGCCCTGCTACGGGTGTCCAAGAAGCTGGACCAGGTAAAAAAATATCCAGCTGACGCAGACAAACCCCTGATCAAATCCGGGGGCCGGCGAGAGCAGGCTATCGCCTGGATGGTATTGAAAACCGGAGATGGCTACCAGGGTATTTTGAATCAGGAGTTTGACTTTATCAATGATCAAGTCAAACCTTTCCTGGAAAGAATCGATAATATTGCTTCGGTCAATGTTTATGGGGGCCAGGAAAGGGAGCTTACCGTCACCATCGACACGGAAGCGATGGCCGCACGCAAAATTACCATACCCGAACTTTTAAGGGCACTGGCTGTTGAAAACAGGAACGTGAGTGCCGGCAGTTTTGATGAAGGCAAACGAAAATATGTCACACGGACGGTGGGTGAGTTCAGGGATGTGACCGACGTTGAAAATGTTATCATCAAACGGGTGAACCATATACCGGTAAAGATAGGAGATGTCGCACATGTCCAGATCGGTTATGAAAAGCTGGACGTGGTCGTCCGACACGAAGGCTCACCCACCATCGTCATGAACGTGGTCCGGGAACCGGGTTCCAATGTACTGGTTATCATGAGTCGTTTGAAAGAGGTCCTGAAGGATCTCAATGATTCGATTCTCAAGGACAGAAAGCTGATGATCCGCCAAGTCTACGATGAAACCCGTTATATTTACAGCGCCATCGATCTCGTGCGGAAGAACATTTTTCTTGGGGGTATTCTGGCGGTTATAGTGCTGATTCTGTTTCTAAGGAATATTGCCAGTACCTTTATTGTTTCTTTGGCAATCCCCATCAGTGTAATCGCCACCTTTCTTATCATGACCCTGCTGGGACGTAATATCAATGTGGTCAGCCTGGCAGGACTCAGTTTTGCCATCGGCATGGTGGTGGATAACTCCATTGTGGTGTTTGAGAATATTTTTCGTCACCGTGAAATGGGGAAATCGCGTGCCAAGGCCGCCTATGACGGTACTGTAGAAGTCTGGGGAGCCGTCCTGGCGAGTACGCTGACCACCGTGGCGGTATTTCTGCCCATCGTATTTGTACAGGAAGAAGCGGGTCAGCTTTTTCGTGATATCGCCATTGCTATCAGCAGTGCGGTTTTGTTGAGTTTAGTGGTGTCCATTACCGGTATACCGACGCTGTCTGCCAAGATTCTGGGTCGGGTCGATACAAGCTCTCCAAAAAGGAGGAGCCGGTTTTCCATAAAAGGACTGGCCGGTGGGTTCGTCAATATGATCACCCGTTTTATCTACTGGATGTGCGGCTATGTGACCGCCAGGGTTATGGTGGTGTTTGTTTTAACCATCCTGTCCGTCAGCTTTTCCCTCGGGTTGATACCCAAAACAGAGTATCTTCCCCAGGGAAACCGGGAAATGCTGTTCGGTGTTCTCATACCCCCACCCGGCTATAACCAGGATGAAATGAAACGAATTGCCCAGGAGGTGGAAAAAGATATTCTGCCCTTAATCAACCATGAAGGAGATAGTGAAACGGCCCTGAAACTGAATCTTCCCCCATTGGAGAGCTTTTTCTTTGTGGCTTTCGGGCAACAGGCGTTTATGGGGATGATGTCCAAAATTCAAGAACGGACACGCGAACTGCTTCCATATATCTATGGTGCCCTCAGAAAAATACCCGGAATGATAGCCGTGGTTCAGCAGCCGGGACTTTTCGCAAGGGGCATCGGCAAGGGTCGATCCATCGAAGTTGAAATAACAGGCCCTGATCTGGTGCAACTGATCAAACTTGGACGACAGGTCTTTGGAGGTGCCATGCAGGTATTACCCGGCGCCCAGATTCGTCCCATACCGAGTCTTGACCTGGGAAGCCCGGAAATGCAGATAGTCCCCGACCGGGATCGTTTGACGCGATTAGGCATGACCACTGCCGATCTGGGTACAACGGTCAATGTCCTGGTGGACGGCGCACGTGCCGGCGGGTTCCGTTTTCTGGGAGAAGAGATAGACCTCGTAGTCAAGACGGAAGAAAACAGAATATCAGAAATTCAGGATTTATCAGGCCTTCCGGTGATTGCACCATCCGGAGAAAAAGTGACCCTGGCATCGGTGGCAGATATCCGTTTGACGGAGGGGCCCAGCCAGATCAATCATCTGCATGCACAAAGAGCCATCACCATACAGATTATTCCACCAGCGGAAATTGCGCTGGAAACAGCCACCCAGCTGGTTGCCGAAAAGGTCATCGATCCTTTGAAGAGCAGTGGCGTTCTGGGCAATATCTACCAAATCCATATGGGAGGTACCGCAGATAACCTCACACGAACCCGGGAGTCACTCATGTGGAACTTTTTGCTGGCGGTGGTTATCAGCTATCTGCTCATGTCAGCTCTGTTTGAAAACTTTCTATACCCATTTATCATTATGTTCAGCGTTCCCCTGGCGGCGGCCGGGGGTTTCGTGGGTCTTTTTCTGCTTAACCGGTTTGTTATTTATCAGCCCCTGGATATTATTACCATGCTCGGTTTTGTCATACTGGTGGGTATTGTCGTGAACAATGCGATTCTTATCGTTCACCAGACACTCAACAATATGCGTAATGCCGCCATGGCATCGCGAGAGGCCATCACCGAGTCGGTTCGGTCACGAATACGACCCATCTATATGAGCAGCATCACCACGGTATGCGCCATGACACCCCTGGTGCTTTCACCCGGGGCAGGTTCCGAATTCTATCGCGGACTTGGCAGCGTCGTCATTGGTGGCATCCTGGTCTCGACAATTTTCACCATTTTTCTGATTCCTGCATTACTGAGTTTGACACTGGATACCGTATCCGGCCTCAAAAGAATATTGCACATAAAAAGCACAGAAACCTAAAGGAAGGAATATATGAAAACGTTTAAGTTGAAAGACATCAAGTCACTGACCTATCAACGACCGGAAATTGAAAAGGGATACGCGAACCAAACCCTTTGTGTGGATATTTCAGATGCGGATATTTCCATTAAACCGGTATCCGCCGAAATGAAGCAGACTTTTGTGGGTGGCAAGGGCTTTGATTTGTGGCTGCTGTGGCATGCTGTGTCCGGGAAGACCCAGTGGACCGATCCGGAGAACGCCATCTGTATGGCCTCGGGTCCCATGGGGGGGACACCATCCTATCCAGGATCAGGAAAAAGTATTGTGACATCCCTGTCACCTCTGACAGGATCAGTTATCGATTCCAACGTAGGCGGATATTTTGGTCCCTATCTCAAATTTTCGGGATTTGATGCCCTGGAGATAAAAGGCCGAACCTCCCGTGAAGTGGTTATCTATATTGACGGTATCGGCAAGACAGTGACCATTTTCGAGGCAGAGGGCCTGCCTGAAGATGCCTATGAGACCTCGTCTGTGTTGACCCGGCATTTTGGGAATGAAAAACCCAGGGGAATTTCTGTCGTATCCACAGGCCCGGGTGCAAAACATACCTTGATGGGCTGTCTGAACGTTACCTGGTACGACTCAAAACGGAAACGGGCCAGATATAAACAGGCTGGTCGCGGTGGGCTGGGCACGGTTTTTGCCCATAAAGGCATCAAAGCGGTTGTTGTGCGTTGGGATACCGTTACCATGGGCGCCAATAATCCTGCCGACATGGAAACAATGAAGACCGTTGCCAAAAGCTACTCCAGAGAAATCGTCGAACTGGACCCGAAACAGAATGAGATGGCAAAGATCGGTACGACCCATCTGGTCCCTATTATGAACGATTTTGATCTGCTGCCGACGCACAATTTCAAATTCGGGCAGCATAAGATGGCAGGCCTGATCGGAAAGGATGTTTATAAAGATATCTTCGATCCGGGATTCGACGGATGCTGGATAGGTTGCACCGTGGCCTGCTCTCATGGTGTAAAGGATTTTGTGCCACTGACAGGCCCTTACAAGGGTATCAAGGTTTTTGTGGACGGGCCCGAGTATGAAACCATTGCCGGGTGTGGATCCAATTTGGGTATCTTTGATCCTTTTACCATTATCGAAATTAATTTTTACTGTGATGCCTATGGCCTGGATACCATCTCGGTGGGGACCACCATGGCATTTGCCATGGAATGTTTCGAAATGGGCCTTATCAACGAAAGCCATACAGGCGGACTGAATCTTCATTTCGGCAATCGGGATGCAGCCCTGGAGCTGGTTCATCAAATGGCCAGGGGAGAGGGGTTTGGAACGGTGCTCGGCCAGGGTGTTCTCCGGATGAAAAAATTGTTTGCATCGGAATTTGGCGCGGATGCGCAAATCCTGCAGGATATAGGAATGGAGTCAAAGGGGCTGGAATTCTCCGAGTACATGACCAAGGAATCACTGGCCCAACAGGGTGGATATGGCATGGCACTCAAAGGACCGCAGCACGATGAGGCATGGCTTATCTTTCTGGACATGGTACACAATTATATGCCCACCTTCGAACAGAAAGCAGAAGCGCTGCACTGGTTCCCCATGTTCCGTACATGGTTTGGCCTCTGTGGTCTATGCAAGCTTCCCTGGAATGACATTGTTCCGGAAGATAACAAGGACACCGATGAGCCCGCTAAGGTGATCAAGCATATGACGTGGTACGCCCAGTATTTCGGTGCCGTGACGGGGCGTAAGGTCGTTCCTGAGGATCTCATCACTATCAGTGAGGCTGTCTACAATTTCCAGCGAATCTTCAACCTGAAAATGGGGTTTGGGACAAGAGCGCAGGACATTCTCCCGTATCGTGCGGTGGGGCCGGTGACGGAGGAGGAATACGAATCCCGTCAGGAACGCTACGATGGCCAGCTATTAGAGAAGCATGGTGTCCAGATCGAGGGGAAATCAACCGCAGAAAAGGTGACTGCTTTACGCAAGCTACGGGAAAAACAGTATGAACAATTAAAAGATGCGGTGTATGAGAGAAGAGGGTGGACACAGAACGGTATACCGACAATAGAAACCGTCAAGCGTCTGGGCATTGATTTTCCAGATGTTCTGGAGATCCTCAAGGAAAACGGAGTTACAATGTGATTACACTGGATGGTGAGAAGATGCTCTGGCAAAATGGAATGACCGTATCGCATTTGCTGCAGGAGATCGCCGATGCTCATCAATACGCCGTGATCAGGGTTAATGGCAAGTATGTGTCCCGACCCAGCTTTGATACGTATGTCATTCCGGACGACGCTGAAATATATTTAATACCGATGATTGCAGGAGGGTAAACAGAGTTGCACTGAAAGCAGATGGCAGCTGCATCAACTGCCTTGATTTCTCGTTGAATAGGGTATGGTCCCTGTACTTTTAACTTAAGTGAGTGATCCCAAAAAGTAAAACGCTCACCTTAAGTAAAAGCATATAGATGCGTTCTTCAACTCACTATTTTATAAGGAGGCGTCATGCTTACATTCAGTTCACAATAGTTGCGTAATTTGGGTTTGAATTCAGGCGTTTGGATATAGAAATTCCTGTATTTTGATATGAATTAGGGCTGTTATACAATATGTTGATCTTGCACGATTTTTGCATCATAAGAATTCAGTCAATCCGCAGTGGGTTGATATATTCCCAATATCCAGAACGGTGCGTAAGGGTATGAAAGATTATTCGGTTCTCAAATCAAGCAGGGAGGCGCTCCTGAGAAAGGCTGGTTTTCAGGAAGACCACAACATTTTTAATAGCGACTCTCTGAATCAGATACTCGAATTTCAAGTCGAGGGTGATGGGAACGATACGGGTTCCTCCGGCGATCAGAATTGATAGGTGACAGCCACAATTAATGATGTGTTGCCTATTCCTCCCTAATTTATCAAATCATATACCCACCTGCCATTGAACAACGAACCGATAAAGGAGGTCAAAACCATGGGGCATCCGATGTTAAGATGTACCGTCACATTGATGTTATTCTGGATGATCATCGCACTGACCGGCTGCAGTGGTATGAAACATATTGAGGGAGAAGGGGATTCCAGTGTCCTGGAGCCGGTATCCTGGCCACAGCCAGTCTTTTTGCAAGCAGAGAAAGAACAAACAGCTCCCGGTCTTTCCGTTATGTATTCCTCTAAAAAACTCCGACATATTGACGAGATGCCGAGCAGAAATTGGATGGCAAAAAAAGGATTGCCTGGCGAACCGATCCAGGTGATCGCCCACCAGTTCGGGAATGGTGAAGTGTTCGGCAGCGGAAAAAGCCGGGAGGTTTGTGTGCAGATGCAGGGCTATCTGAATTTCAAGGAAACCGGGAGATACCTGATCAAAGCCAACAGTAACGATGGCATTCGTGTTTTCCTGGACAACAAAATGATTCTCAACGATCCGGATGTTCATGCAGCCCGTTTTACACCGGATGCAGAGATCGAGATCAAGCAGCCGGGCCGATATGCCGTCCTGGTGCGGTACTTTCAGAGAAAAGGAACGGCAACCCTGGAAATGTACTGGAAAACACCTGGAGCCGACAGGTTTGACATCGTACCGGCTATGGCGTATTCACACGACAGTTAGAATGAAGTTGTTACCTCCAGTATAAGGGGATAGCCATGTTCCGCCCTATTTCGATTCGTGTCAATATTCTCACCAATTTTATGATTGTTATCGGTTTGATCGCTGTTTCGCTGCTGGGAATGCAGTATTTTTTCAGCAAACAGCTGGCCATGTCGGCAACACATGAAAGCTTTGTTCAAACAGCCCGGCAGGTGACAGAGCATATTCAAGCCGGTGATGCCGTGGCCAAGAATATGATCTACCTCACGGAACTCTATCCGGGGCTAACTCTCGCGCCGACTGACTTTCGTCTTAGAGACACCATTAAACGCTTTGCTATCAACATGCAACGCGCTATCAATATCTATGCCATGTATATCGGACATCCTAATGGCGACTTTTTTGAAGTGGTCAATATGGATAGTTCCGCTGTGCTTTATGCACATTTCAAAGCACCCCCGAAAACACGCTGGACAATCATCAAAATATTTGATTCCCCACAAGGCAGGGTCCGACAATTTGATTACCTTGACGACGCGTTGAGTCTGATTTTAACCCGTTCAGAATCATCTGAATATCTGGCCAATGAACGACCATGGTTCAAACAGGCTTCGCAAAGTGACAAAGTGATACGGACGGACCCCTATTTATTTTCAAATCTCCAGCAAAAAGGAATTACCTTTGCTAAATTGATCAATGGCTCCCAATCTGTTTTGGCCATCGACCTTACCCTGAAAAGACTCAATGATTATTTATATGAACAGAAATTTGATCCAAGCAGTGAGGTTGTGATGTTTGGCAGGGATGGCAGTATTATTGCGTCATCTAACCTCCAGACTCCAGATGAAAAGATCAGCGATTTTCTAACCCAGGCACTTTCGAAAGGCCAAACAGACCGTCTCCTCCGTTATAACGATCAAGGTGAGGATACGTTTGTCATGGTCACGGCCCTTTCGACTGAAATGAGTGCCGATACCCACCTTGGAATCGCTATTGATGCTGACGTCATGCTCAATCCTTACCGAAAAAAAATTCTTTATTCTCTGGCGATTGCCCTTATATTCCTGATCCTGACGATGCCGTTGATCTTCTACACAACCTCGCGTATCATCAGGCCGATCAAGGTGCTCATGCTTCAAAATGATAAAATCAAAGCACGCCGCTTTGATGAAGTTACACCGATCAAAACACGTATCTCAGAACTGATGGATCTCTCCGTTTCGCTGGTTTCCATGACGAAAAGCATCCAGGAGTACCAAAAGGCACAAGCGGAGTTGATGGATGCTTTTATAAAACTTATCGCTGATGCCATCGATGCCAAGTCACCCTATACCGGAGGGCACTGTCAACGGGTTCCGAAGGTCGCCATGATGCTGGCTAAAGCTGCCAATGCTGTAGACGACGGCCCTTTTAAGGATTTCCGATTTGACGATGATGAGGCCTGGAGAGAGTTTGAGATCGGTGCATGGCTGCATGACTGCGGTAAAGTAACGACACCTGAGTACGTCGTCGACAAAGCAACCAAACTCGAAACCATACACAACAGGATTCATGGAATCCGGACCCGTTTTGAAGTGATCTGGCGTGATATCGAGATAGAAGCGTATGAACGGCGTCTTAACAGTGAAGACGAAAAGCAGATCAGTGCCTGGAAACAAGAAGCACAACAAAGCCTTCTGGATGATTTTATTTTTATTGCCGAGTGCAATATCGGCGGCGAGTTTATGAGTCAGGAGAAACAGGAACGTATCAAAAACATTGCCGGCCGTACCTGGATACGCCACTTTAATGATCGACTCGGGCTCTCAGGCGCTGAACGGCTTCAGTATGAGGGAATTGAAGAGATTCCAGTTCCGGCTGTCGAGCAACTCCTGAGCGACAGACCCGAGCATCTGGTTAAACGACCCAACTTCGACGAGGAGGCCTACCACAAACAGGGTTTTAAATTAGACATTCCTGAATTTCTGTATAACCATGGTGAAATCTATAACCTCTGTATTGAAAAAGGGACCCTCACGCCTGAAGAGCGCTTTAAGATCAACGAGCACGTCATCATGAGTATCAAAATGCTGGAACGTCTGCCCTATCCTGAAGATATGGAACAGATACCGGAGTATGCCGGCACTCATCATGAAACGATGATCGGCACAGGATATCCGCGACAGCTTCACAAAGATGACCTTTCGATTCCTGCACGTATCATGGTCATTGCCGATGTCTTCGAAGCATTGACCGCTTCAGATCGACCGTATAAAAAAGGCAAAACACTTTCCCAATCGATCAAGATTATGGGTTTTATGAAAAAAGATGAACATATCGATGCAGAACTCTTTGATCTCTTTTTAACTTCGGGAATCTATCTTGAGTATGCGAAACGCTACCTGAAACCCGCGCAGATCGATGTCGTGAATATAGAAGTATACCTTTCTTGACAGATTCCAATTAGGCTCTCAATCTTTTAATGGCGTGTGTTATGATGTCGATGGCCGTGTCGATCTGTTCCGGTGTTGTCATTCGGCCTGTGGAAAAGCGCACTGTCCCTTTGGCCCATTCCAGGGGAATCCGCATGGCTTCCAGAACGTGGGACAGGGTCACGGTGTCCGAGTGGCAGGCGGCACCGGCCGATGCAGCCACTTCCAGGCCGATCTCCTCTAATATGCGGTTGGCCTCCAGGCCCTTGAAAGAGATGCTCAGGGTATTGGGCAGGCGCTCATCAGGATGACCATTGAGGCGCATGTCTGCCAACCGTGCCGCCAGTTTGTTGTACAACCGGTCACGCATGGCCGTTAAGTGCCTTCCGGTATGATCGAGGCTGCGCTCGGCCATCTCACAGGCTTTGCCCAGTCCCACGATCTGGACTACGTTTTCGGTGCCGGCACGCCATCCCATCTCCTGATTTGCCCCGTGGCAGAATTTTTCCGGTAACAAGCCCTTCCTGACATATAATGCGCCGATCCCCTTGGGGGCGTATATCTTATGCCCGGCAATTGAGAGCAGGTCTACGTTCAATTCCTGAACATCCGTGGCGATTTTTCCCACGCTTTGGGCCGCATCGGTATGAATGCAGATGTCTTTCTGCCTGGCCAGCAGAGCAATATCACGTATGGGCTGAAGAGTTCCCACCTCGTTGTTGGCATGCATGATGGTAATCAATACCGTGTCCGGTCGAATGGCGGCGGCAACAGTATCCATACGGATCATGCCGGTGTCATCCACATCCACACAGGTGGTCTCGAAGCCCTCTTCTTTCAGGTATTCACATACAGCCAAAACCGCCGGATGCTCTACCGTGCTGGTGATGATATGGCGACCTTTATCCTTCAAGGCCCGGGCCATCCCCTTGATGGCATGGTTGTTGGATTCGGTACCGCCGGAGGTAAAGAACACTTCCTGTGCTTGGCAATTAAGCAGACCAGCCAC
>QMMS01000109.1 GCA_003647375.1 Deltaproteobacteria bacterium | reverse complement strand
CTTGTCACGTCGTAGCTCGAAGAGCGAAGTCGGACTTGTCACGTCGTAGCTCGAAGAGCGAAGACGGAAGAATTCACCTGGGGGAATATCCAGGCAATGGCGCTATCGCAACGGTATTGTATATAATAACAACTTGTTATCTATGCTTTGCCATGTTGTTTATGCAACTATGGGGATAAGATAGGTCTGTGATCGGGGAGTTTTTCTTTTAAACCCTTATCCTGAGCGGGTCGGGTGTTTTCAGCAGCGAAAGCGGGCACTGTCTGAATGTATTAGGCAGCATTTAGAAAGAACAGCTTTATTGCTCATGCTCATATTTTAATCGATATATCGCCTATAACATATCAATCTGTTTTCATTATGAAACCTGTTCTTTCTTTAGGCTGCCTTATGCATGAGTTTGCACGCTGTAGTCGCTGAAAACACCCGATCCGCTCAAATATTCAAAAAAAAACTCCCCGAGTGCCGAGCTAGGTTCACTCTATTGAGTGTCTATATAGAGCGAACGTGTGGCCTTGTCCAAAGATTCGACATGAACAACAGCGTCTTGGGGTGAAACAGCCTTGAGAGAGCCATCCCGCTCCTGTATCACGGCGCCGCTTTGCTTGAGCATGTCATATCGTTCCTTTCGGACAGCTTTATCAGGGTGACATATCAACTGGCAATTACCGCATGTCAACCACAGCTTCATATCGGGCATCAGGCTGTGGTGGTATCCACCTTCCATTTCAGGCCTTTGGCTGTATGCCTTCACACCCTGGATAATGGCAGCTTTTGCCTCGGGTAAAACATAGGTGAGGTCTGCGGACGGCGGCCCCCCGGAAAGCGTCTCTGTTGTTGCAATCCCGACAGCACTTGCGCCCTGGCATCGGGCATAATCCATTACGAGTCGACTCAATTCTTTCATATGACACGCATCCTTTTGGATAATTTTCATAAGCGTTGCTCACGAGGAGATCGTTTGCTTTTCACTTGAACCCTATATGTTTGTTTATAGTGTTGCTTGTGTTCGTTGTGTTTATTGAGTTGTCCTAGGGCTCTCGTTAGCCTTTTAGCGGTTTAGGCTGTAGCAGGCTGCACTTGGCTCTTAGCTCTTAGTCCGCCAACAGCCAAGTACCAAGAGCCAAGAGCCTAAGAGTTTACCCTCGGACCCTTATTAGCCTTTTAGGGATTTAGGCTGTAGGCTGTTAGGTGCCGTTGGCTAAATGCTATCAGCACCCTCCAACCCTTGTATCACCCTCGGACCCTTATTGGTTTAGTAGCAGCTTATTGACATCAAAGGCAATCATACATAAAATAAAATTGTTACGCGATTCTATCTATAAAAGGAGAATACCCATGCTGGAAAATAAAAAAATTGCCATACTGATCGAAGATATGTTCAATATATTCGAGTTCTGGTACCCGTATTACCGGTTAAAGGAAGAAGATGCAGAAATTATGGTGGTGGGTTCCGGGAGAACCGATGTTTTTACCGGCAAACCCTGCACTGAGTGCAAGGCGGATGTCCATGCAGACGATGTTACGGCCGAAGACTTTGATGGCCTCATCATCCCGGGTGGCTATGCACCCGACATGATGCGAAGGCACCCGGCCATGGTGAACCTGGTTAAAGAAATGTATCAGGCAAACAAACTGGTAGCCGCCATCTGCCATGCCGGCTGGATGCTCGCCTCGGCAGATATCCTGCGAGACAAAAATGTGACCTCATTCTTTGCCATCAAAGATGATCTGATCCATGCGGGCGCCGACTGGGTAGACCAGGATGTTGTAGTGGACGGCAACCTGATTACCAGTCGAACACCGGACGATCTACCTGTGTTCATGAAGGCGATTATCGAGTATTTTAAGTAGATACCAGGGTCCAAAGGGCCCGGCACTAATTCAACCCTATAAAGCATTAATATTATGCACATTCAGCGTGTGATAAATTCTAAATCCGAATATCGAAATCTTCAAATAATGAGACAGGATGCCAAGGCTATCTTCCGTGCCGGTCTGGAGGCGGTCGACCCGGTTTCAGCTGTCAGGCGATGCGTCAGCGTGGATCATGGACAACTCATTGTCGGTGATAAAATAGTTGATCTGTCGCATGTAAACAATATTTTTGTCGTTGGTGCCGGCAAAGCTTCAGGGGCTATGGCAGCAGCGCTGGAAGAGATCCTGGCAGATCGTATCACGAATGGACTGGTGGTGGTAAAGTATGGCCATGCTGTAGATCTTTCCCACATATCACTGGTGGAAGCCGGTCATCCCTTACCGGACAAAAAGGGTCAAGAGGGTGCCGAAAGAATACTTAAACTCGCCGGAAAGGCATGTAAAAATGATCTCGTTATATGCCTGATGTCCGGCGGCGGTTCCGCCCTGCTGCCCTCTCCCGGTCCGGGTCTAATCCTGGCCGACAAACAGGATACCATCCAGGCGTTACTGTCCTGCGGCGCTAGTATCCATGAAATCAACACCATCCGTAAGCATATATCCCGTATTAAGGGCGGCCGACTGGCCCTGGCCGTTCACCCTGCCGGAATGATTTCATTGATTTTATCCGACGTTGTCGGCGATGACCTGGATGTAATCGCCTCCGGCCCCACGGTCCCGGACCCCAGTACATTTCAGGACTGTATGGAGATTCTTTCCAAATATCGCATCGCTGACAAACTACCCAAAGCAATCAACAAGCATCTTGCCGGAGGCGCTGAAGGGAAGATCAAAGAAACCCCCAAACCAGGCCATCGCGCCTTTGCCAATACAAACCATTTCATTATCGGAAACAATTTTCAGGCTCTATCTTCCGCCAGACTTTTCGCTGAATCCCTGGGTTACAACACCGTGATGCTCACGTCCCTGCTGACCGGTGAAACCAAAGATGCCGCCCACTTCCATGCCGCCATTATCAGGGAAATTACCCAGTCCGGGCATCCGGCCAGTCCGCCGGCATGCCTTATTTCAGGGGGTGAAACCACGGTAACTCTGAAGGGAAACGGCAAGGGCGGCAGAAATCAGGAATTTGCCCTGGCGTCGGCCATTGCTCTTGAGAATGTGGGTCCGATGGTATATCTGAGCGCAGGCAGCGACGGCACGGACGGCCCAACAGATGCAGCCGGTGCCATTATGGACAGCACCACACTGACGCGAGCCAAGACCAAAGGGCTGGAGGCAACTGACTACCTGTCTGACAACGATTCATATCATTTTTTTCAAGAACTGGGAGACCTCTATATTACAGGCCCCACCAGAACCAATGTCATGGATATTCGCATTGCGTTGGTGGGGGTTAAGAGATAGGGTTTGAGGGGTATACAAGGGTCCGAGGGTCGCTGAAAGTAATCGGCAAGGCACCTAACAGCATACAGTATAAGCAAATAGCGGCATCCCAGCCTCCAAGCATCCTCGTTTCGCAGCTTGCAGGGGTTGGAAGGAAATGGCGCTCATTGGGTTTGTTGAGTTTCCTGGGTTCATTGGCTTGAAAACGTATAGCCGATACCTTAAGATCTTACCCTTGTATCCCCCTCCGACCCTCCAACCCTTTTTGCTAATGGAATGTAAAACTACGATTCATGTTCAGCTCGTAGAAAAAAATAAATAATGGGTTTTAAGGAAAATGCGCGCAGTCGTTCAAAGAGTTAAAGAGAGTCATGTAACCGTTGCAGACGAGATCGTTGCCCGAATCGGCCATGGTTTGCTGGTTTTACTGGGGGTGGCAAAAGGCGACACAAATAAGGATGCCGCTTACCTCGCCAACAAGATTTCTCATCTCAGAATTTTTGAAGATGATCAGGGTAAAATGAACCGTTCCCTGTTAGGGACCGGTGGCAGTATGCTGGTGGTATCCCAGTTTACGTTATTGGGTGACTGCCGAAAAGGGAGGCGCCCCTCCTTTATACAGGCTGCCCGGCCCGAGGATGCCGATCACTTATATGAATCCTTTACAGAACTTGTGAGAGACATGGGTATCGATGTCAAAACCGGGCGTTTCCGAACAATGATGGCTGTATCACTGATTAATGACGGACCGGTGACGATTATCATTGAAAGCCCCAGTCCGGGCGTTTCATAAAAACTGGCGAGTATTATTTATTGAGTGGAATGAATAGCGGTTTTACCCGCCAGTTTTTACCCTTCGGGCTTCCCTGATCAGCTCTGCCGCTGTGTTATTCAGCCTTCGCAGTAGCACACTACGACTTCAGGCTGAAATGCCTTGCGTCAAAGCCGATCAGGTTTGTGAAATGCTCGGACAAACCCGGATCTTTCATAAAACCTGATTAGTTTAGGACGAAAGCGAGGATGAACATCTTTCAACGAATAAACCTGCATCTGCTGGGCACCCTATTGTGTCTTGCTCTGGTCGGGATCCGGCCCGCCCAGACCTTCGAATTCAAGGGCTTACGGAATTTGGTGGGACCGGGGGACGCAGTGGTGGTCTCAGGGCCGGACAATCGCATTCTCTTTTCACACAATACCGATGCCTTACTAATTCCCGCTTCGACGCTGAAAGTTTTGACGGCACTCACAGCCTTTCACACCCTGGGTGAGGGCTACCGCTTTCAGACCGAATTTTACATGGACTCGGCATCGAATCTCAAGATCAAGGGGTACGGCGATCCACTTTTGATCTCAGAGGTAATTGCAGACATAGCGGCTTTGCTCTATGACCTGCTCAAAGCCAACGGTCATTCGTTGTCGAACATCATTGTCGACCCGTCCTATTTTGACAGGGCTGTAGTAATACCCGGCGTCACCGACACCGCAGAACCCTATGATTCGCCCAACGGAGCATTGTGCGTAAACTTCAACACGGTCAACTTTAAAACCATTAACCGCAAATACACCAGCGCAGAATCCCAGACCCCTTTATTGCCCATGACCCTTGGGCATATAAAGAAAACAGGCCTGCCCCAGGGACGGATCACGCTGAGTCACCAGAAGGATGAGATTGTTTTTTATGCCGGCCGCCTGTTCAAATATTTTCTTGAACAGGCTGGTGTCAAGGTAACCGGGAAGGTATTGCTTGGAAACGTTAAATCGGCGGACAGGCGCATACTTCTTTTCCATTCCCCCTTTTCCTTGAAGCAGGGGGTGGAAAAAATGATGACCTACTCCAACAATTTTATGGCCAACCAGATACTGCTTGAAGCAGGTATTTCTCAAGCCGGTCCGCCGGGAACCCTGCAGAAAGGTGTCGCGGCAGCTAAGAAGTATGCCAAAAATGAACTTAGCATGGATGGACTGCAGATAACGGAAGGGTCAGGGATCTCCAGAAAAAATCGCATCACAGCCAAAAATCTTCACAAGATCCTCCTGAAATTCAAACCTCATTTCAGACTTCTCAGGCAGGATGAAGAGGATTTTTACAAGACCGGTACGCTCAAGAATATAAGCACACGGGTTGGATTCATTGGCCAGGATGAAACCATTAGCTATGCCTATGTGATTCTCTGCAACACCCCAGGAAAATCGGCAACACTAATTAAGAATCGGTTGAAGGACTTACTTTCCCGATAACTGCCGGTCTCCCCTGCCGGCATGCTGTCACTTATAAGCTTTTAATGGCTTGTCGCTCACCATTTACCGATTACAGCCATAAAAAACTCTTGACACCAGTAAATTTCGACTGTATTGAACGAATATGACTGATTTAAAGCGCAATTTGACGACAAAAATCAACGATCTGCTGACCTATTTTCCGATTGTCATAATCCTTGGTGTTCGGCAGTGTGGCAAAACCACCCTGGCTAAAATGATAAGGCCGGAATGGCACTACTTTGATCTTGAACGCGGCAAAGATTTTGATTTTATCAGCAGTGATTTTGAATTCTTCATTAAAGAACATCCTCACTCCTTGATCATAGATGAAGCACAAAGATATCCTGCTTTGTTTCAAGAATTACGTGGTGTGGTTGATCGTGACAGAAAACATAAAAACCGGTTTTTGTTAACTGGCTCCAGTTCCCTTGATTTAATAAAAAGTGTCTCGGAAAGCCTTGCGGGCAGGGTGGGTATTGTTGAGTTGGGGACATTAAAGACTAATGAAATATATGCATCCGGGCTATCCAAATTTTATAACATTTTCAACAGGAAGTTAGATCAATCCACAATAGAATTTTTGAAAGGCATTCAGACCAAGTTATCCCATGATCAATTGATGCAAACATTTCTAAAAGGGGGTTACCCTGAGCCTGTGTTAGAAAATGATGATCGATTTTTTAATACCTGGATGGAAAACTATATACAAACATATGTCCAAAGAGATATCAGGATGCTTTTCCCAAGGCTGAATTTAACTATATATCAACGTTTTATCTCCATGCTCTCCGCACTTAGCGGGACTATCATCAATCGATCCCAAGTCGGAAGATCGTTAGATATTTCCGAAAAAGCGATTCGAGATTATCTGCAAATTGCCGCAGGTAGTTATATCTGGAGAAATACACCCAGCTATGAAAACAGTACCAGCAAATCAGTCATCAAAATGCCCAAAGGCCATATCCGAGACAGTGGGCTGACACATTTTATCCAAAATATTATCAGTAGGGATCAGCTACTAAAATATCCTAATGTAGGTACCTCGTTCGAGGCATTTGTTTCCGAAGAAATAATCAGAGGGCTTCAGGCAACTGAAATTGCAAACTGGTACTATTACTATTTTCGGACCAGGAATGGTGCCGAAATAGATATGATTCTCGAAGGATCGTTTGGTACGCTGCCTATTGAGATAAAGTTTGGTAGTACGATTAAACAACGTCGGATTCAAACATTGAAAAGCTTTGTTTACAATAACAACCTTCCGTTGGGGTTAGTGATCAATAACAGCGATAAAATTCAATTGATTGCTGAGCGCATACTACAACTCCCTGCGACATGTATTTAAAGTAAATTTAACCGCAACAGCTATGGGAATGGGGTAAGGACTTACTTTCCCGATAACCGCCAGTCTCCCCTGCCGGTATGCCACCGCTTATGGCACCATACCTTGCTCAAAAAAATACGGGACTTCTGTTCGACAGAAGCCCCGTATTTTTTTTGGTTTTATCTAAGTGTATAAATACGTGACCGTATTTACGAATCGATGGACTAAGGATTCGCGCACTTGTTAAAAACTGTATACGGCCATGACTGTGGTAAAAAGTTGACCTTCATCCCCTTCATCCACGACGGGACTGTCATCACTCGCATCGCCAAGCAATTGGGTATAACTGACGATACCCCTGGCGCTCCAGTTCTGGGTAAATACCCAGTTCAAACCCAGATTAATACCGACATCTTTGATACCTGCGTCGGCATTGTAGTCCTTCAGACCACTGCGCCGCGAATCCTTGTTACTGACGCCAAAATAGGTTTGCATGTAGTCATCGTCGGCATAGGTAGCGGAGGCCCCGATTGAAAGGGTCACGCGTTTATCTATGACCCAGTTGTAGCCACCTTTCAGCTTGGAATACCACCCATCGTGCGCATCGCCCATATCGGACAAAAGTTCCAGAGAAACAAACCATTTATTGTACGTATAACCCCCAAAGATGCCCAACTCACTGGTACCGTCCACGTCTTTCATATCATCTACGGCATCGTTTTCCACATCTTCGCGCGCCCCACGATAATTGACCACCGGACCCAATTGCCACATGCCGCCCGGAACCAGGTTGGCTCTGAAGTTCAATCCAAATAATTTCATAAACATCCCGTTGTCAAATTTGACATCGGCAACGGGGACTGGAACCACCTTGTAGTCTTCTGAACCTTCATAGTCGGGGGTGAGTCCCACACCGCCACCGACAGATACACTTGCAGCCTGTACCACAGGCGCTGTTAAGCAGAACATCGCCAGCAGCATTAAAAACCCAATTAGTCGTTTTCTTAATTTCATCCGTGCTCCTCCTCTGATTGGTTTCATCAATGTTTTTTGTATTAGGGCACCTTCTTCTTTTCAGGAAAAATCGCTCAGTTCAGGTTTAAATATCTATACAAAATGGTATCATTTATCAAGTTTGTCAAGTTTATCAAGTTAACCGGACGTTTGTTTTATGCGGTTATCCGCCTTGCCTTAGGGGTGACATCGCGCCGTAGCAATTAACCTTTGCTTTTGCATTCATCCACGGGCAAGCCCGTGGTATTCTGCGAAGGCGGATAAAATCGTACAAATACGTCACTGTTGCTTGATAATTTCCAACATTTGTCGGCCTGTTGATCTGGATGACGGATAGTCAGTCAGGCGTTCGGCTAAAGGTTTTGCTTCTTCAAACTGCTGCCGTTGTAAATAAAATACAGCCAGTGCATACAGATACGCAGGATTGTCCGGTTCAATGAAAAGCGCCCTCTGGAGAGCGGATTCGGCTTCGCTGTCCTGATCAATCTGTTGCAACAGGATACCAAGGTTATAATGAATTCTGGCACGTTCAGGCAACCCCTTCGCTGCTTGTCGTAAATAGACTGCCGCTTGATCGATTTTTTTCATCTCCGCCAGCAACAGGCCCAATGAATAGGCTGCTTCATGCTGCTCCGGGTGGGCTGTTACGACTTCCTTAAAAAGCTTTTCCGCTGCCTGATGCTTTCCCTGTCGATTGTATAGCATGGCCATATTCACCTTGGCCGGGAAAAATTCCTGGTCAATATCAATCGCCTTTTGATAGTGTTTTATTGCCGGTTCATTTTTCCCCAGTTCTGCAGACACGTTACCCAGGTTGAGTCGTGAAGCTGCAAAATCGGCTGTCCGTTCCAAAGCTTGTTGGTATTCCAGAAAAGCTTTTTCAAATTGCTTGCGAACATCTGAGGGCATACTGCTTGGGGAAGCGGTCACCAGTTGCCTGGCAGCCTCAGCCCTGACAGCTTTTACAGGATCGTAGAGCAACGGTGACAACCTACTCAACAAACGGTCCATATCAACTTCACGCAAGTGTTGTACCGCTGTGTGACGCATGAGTGATGTTTCATCAGTCAATGCCCTGTTCACGGCTGAATGGCTCTTCTCCGATGGGTACGATCCCAGGAGTGATAGCGCGGTAGCACGCACAACGGTCGGATAAAGCCGGTCTTCGGCCAGTCGTACGAGATCCTCCAGAGCATCTCCCTTCCGGAGTCGTCCTGCGTTAAGAATGGTTCCGTAATGTGGCCGTTTTTTCTGCCCGTACCATTTTGACATGGATTCCATTGACCACTGAGCTGTTTTCTCAACATGGCATCTGTTACACGCATTGGGTGTGCCTATTTTCAGGGTCAGATCGGGACGAGGTATGCGAAAACTGTGATCGGGACGGTAGTCAACACCCATATACTTTCGTCCGGGCATGTGACACTGCTCGCAGGATGCACCGGTTCCCACATCAAAGAGTACACGGCCGTCTTGTGTTTGTATAGGGTCTCCTATTTCCCCTTTTTCCTTATGGAAATGATGCGCTTTGGTGTCGTAAACAGCGCCCTTGTGGCACTGCAGGCACAGGTCGTTTCCTTTCTTGATCCGAAAGATGCTGTGAATGTCATGACAGTCACTGCATCGAATTTCCCGAGCATACATTTTACTCTGCATGAACGACCCGTAAACATATACTTCCTCCAGGATTTGGCCGTCTGCAAAGTACATTCCCGGGTTGAGCAGTTGAGGAATACCGTAGTCCAGAAAATCAGCATGACTGTGAATGTTGTCTTCCAGCGACATGCGCCGGGCATGACATGGTGCGCAGAGTTCGATCTGCTGCTGGGATGTCATGTCGCCGGTTCGAACAGTCAGTGCATCGTTTTCAATTACAGGCCGACCCATTTCCGGCAATTCCGCCCACCGGACATGATTGGATCCCGGTCCATGACATGCCTCACAGCCAACACTGATCTCGGACCATGTGGTCTGGTAGCTGTCGGTGGCCATATCATAGTTTTTCTTCAAATCCGTTGAATGGCATTCGGCACACATGCCGTTCCAGTTTTGACTCTGATTGGTCCAGTATAGCCAGTCGTCGGGATCAGGTGGCGTATCCGGATAAAGATGGTACCATTCTTTTTTTTCAACATCCCATGCAATGGGAAGGCACTGCAACCGCCCGCCTTGAAACGGCACCAGGTACTGTTGCAGAGGGTACCATCCAAAAGTGTGGGTTATTGGAAACTCTTCAAGAGTGCCATCCGGGCCAGGGGTACGAACAAAATACTTGTCCTCCTTCATGAAGAAACGTGTTGTCACACTATAATGTTCGAACTCGGCATTTGTAAAATCACCGAGAACCGTTTCTGCCGTGGCCACGGCCATGGCCATACGATGATGGGATTGCTGCCATTTGTCAAATTCCGGCTTGTGGCAGGACCGGCATTGGTTACTGCCGACAAAAACGGCTTCAGGTTTCAAACGTATCTCCCTTGCATCCTCGATTCGTTGACGCTCTTGCATCAGGTACAGGGGAACCGAAAGGATGACGACCAGCGTCGAAATCAGCCCTGCTATTTTCCAGGTTATGAGAGATTCTGAATTCATCATTAAATGTTCTATCTAAATTTTCTTGTCAGGATAAACCACCTGTTCCGGTCTGAATTCGTTTCGCCGAAAGGCCTGACCGGTATCGACAAAAACCACATTGTTTTCAATAACGACAGAAAAAATATCCAAGGCCCGGTTTGCGGGTGAGCGGATTACATCTCCCTGAATATCGAAGGCCGATGAATGACAAGGACAGATAAACTGTTGCTCCTTTTCAACCCAGGGCACGGTACAGCCCAGATGTGTGCACTTCCGATGGATAGCCATAAAACCACCATCTTTCAGACAAGCCAGGTAGAAATGTCCCCGGGGAAAAGCTGTCACAGAATTGGGTAGAAAGCTCCCCACGGTACCAGCCATTATACGCCCACCGAACTCACCCCTTGCCTCCTGGTTCCGGATCGGCTTAAAATAGGATAAAACCACCCAAATAAACTCTGCCAAGGCAACGATCCCGAGAAACGCCCATAGTTTATTTAAGAATTTTCGACGTGGGGGTACACTATCTTTTCCTTTTTCAGGGTTTGGTTTTTTTATCACGCTGTTTCCCTTTTCATGATGTCTACCAGGGCACCTTCAGTATCATCCCTTCTCCCCTGAACCAGATACCCGTCATCGTCAGGACGACAAAGGCGGTCAAAATCAAGATGAACACCGCCTGAATCGATTCATTGCTGGAAACGGAATATCGTTTTCTGATGAACCAGATAAAAACACCGGTGATAACAAACAGTAAAACCAAGGGTAACAAGCCGCTCATAAAAAAAGACGGCATCGCTGATACTTCTCGCCCGGGCGCCATCAGCTTTTCACTTGTCAGAATCAAGAGTGGTGTTACCAGTAAAGCGATAACGGCAGCCATCATTCCTGTCTTTCGTCCAACTCGAGACACGAACCATACACCACCGGTATCGGATTCATATTTCAGATAGGGTATCGCCAGAAAAACCAGTCCCACCATCAGCGGGATAATACAGACCGCAAAGACGGGGTGGAAGTGCATCAGCATTTCCTGCAGACCAGCAAAATACCATGGTGCCTTGGTGGGGTTGGGGCTCAACCCCGGGTTGGCCGGATCTGCCAGCGGTGCGTTTACAAGTACGGACCACACCATCACAACAGCGATAAGGGTTGTTGCAACAACCATTTCACGCAGAATAAGATTCGGGATGGTCGGGATTCGGCTTGGATGCGATATGGATGCCTCTTCGGGCTGTCTGGGAATAACCAGGCCGCCGGCTTTTCGAATACGCCAGAAGTGGAACCCCATGAGCAATAACAGGATGATGGGAACGATTGCTGTGTGAACGGCAAAAAAGAACCTCAATGTAGCGGGGCCGATGTCAGCGCCGTCCAGGATCACACCTTGAAAAAGGTATCCGATCCAGGGCCAGTATTCAAGCATACCCGTGGATACCGTTACGGCCCAGTAAGCCAGTTGATCCCACGGGAGCAGGTACCCGGTAAAATTAGCGGCCAAAATAGTGCCGAACATCATAAAGCCGATAATCCAGTTAAACTGGCGAGGCGGATGAAATGCGCCGGTAAAAAAAACCCGCAGCATGTGAAGCACGATGATGAGTACCAACAGGTGAGCACACCAGTGGTGCAGGTTTCTCATGAGACGGCCAAAAGGCACGTCATGGATCAAGGTCTGAATGGATGAATAGGCAGCAATTGTTGTGGGCTCGTAGACGAATTTGAGCAATACACCGGTGCTGATCTGAAGCAACACGAGGACAACCGCCATACCCCCTAAACCCCAGGTCAAGGAAAACCGCAATGTTTTATCGGGTACGGTGGAAGGGCGAAAATGCAGCAGCAGGACTCGCCTCAAAAATCGTTTACGCTCCGATTCATCCCTCGGAATGATTGGATCGGAAAAAATCGAGCGTCTAACACGTCCGATTATGCTGTTAACGTGTTTCACCTGCCCGGTTTCCTGATAAATACCACTTCATAGGTCTGTCCAACTGCAGCTTGATAGTAGAAACCAGCCAGGGCATCTTTTTCAGTATAGTAGTAAAGGGTATATGTCGATCCAGGATATCCCTTGTCCTGTAATTTGATAACCAGCTTCACCAGCCCCTTCCACAGGGAAACCCTCGCTTCAGAAACATTGATTGGGTCGGGATTGAAATACCCCACATCAACAGTGCCGTTTTGCAGGACGTTCAGAACGCGGATGACATACCCTCCGTCAGGCCGAACCCATTCTCCGACAATTGCCTTGAAATCCGGATTTTCCATAGAAACCGCCGTTCCACTGATTGGAAGACAGATCACACAAATTAGAATAGCTACCATGAGGTTTTTATTTAAAAGCTTACCTTGCATGTTGTTCCTTTGTTTGTTGAGAGCTTATCACGTTTTCCAATTTT
>QMMS01000108.1 GCA_003647375.1 Deltaproteobacteria bacterium | reverse complement strand
GTCGGATAGATGTCCAGCGGCATATTCTGGGATTTCTGATCGACATTGCCGTTCATAATCTCAAGCGGCCACAGCTGCTTTTCTAGAAAGCGTTCATGATGGGTATCGATGTAAGGCAACTGGTTGCCGGCCGTATCTATCTTGAAAAAATAGGGGTTGGCGACAAAGACACGGCGCTGGGTGCTGATCTTCGTCATGAGATGGCTTTCAAGGGTGGGCACCTTCAACCCGTCAGGGCTGGCGATAACAGCGTCCTTCCATTTGTTCCAGTAGACACCAAACTGCTGTACCCAGTTGTCGTAGCCGTTCTTTTTGGCTTCCTCATTGGCTTTGGGGTTGTACTTGATATGGTACTGCTTGAGAAAATGCTTGGGCGCCCAAAGATCAAAATAAGACCCACCACCTCCGAGATAATAAAGCAAACCCGTAAACGGCTTTTTAAACTTGAACTTGACCGTAACCTCATCGATTTTTTCGACACTGGCCCCCATGGGTCCCCACGGCTGCGGCGTGGCCTTGTGGATCTCTTTGTTCAGGATGATGTCGTTCATATAAAAAACCACATCATCGGTCGTAAACGGCGTGCCGTCGGACCAACGATGACCTTTACGCAAAGTGAAGGTAATCTCGGTATAATTATCGTTCCATTTCCATGCCTTAGCCACGTTCGGAACGATGGTGCTCACATCATCACTGAAGCGCACGATGTTGGCATGACGCCAGGCCAACACCTCGGATGTTCCCGACTCATAGGCAATACATATTCCCCGGAGTTTGCCGCCGTATTTGCCGATTTCATCATAGGGCATTACCACAAGCGGTTCTTCCGGCAGCCGTTTCTCCACCGCCGGCAGCTCACCCTTCTTTACTTTTTCGGCAAACATCGGATTTTCATGGAATTTAAGTTTTTTACCCGTCTCTTTTTCGTACTTGTCTAATTCGAGCTGCTGGGGATAATCTGTCTTAATACCCTTGGGATCTGCGACCGTAGACCACTGGGCTGCCATCGCCACAGAGCCGATTGACAAGGATAGAATAAAAATCATGCATGTAACAAACACAACATTTTTTGCGAAAAATTTTTCCCGTTTTTTCATTTTCATTCAAACCCCCTCCTTTTATAAAAATTAAAAGTAATGAATTCTTTAGCGTGGCTTAGGCATTGCCACCTGGCATGGATAACCCTGGAATTCACTATTGGTAAATTTCAGATACAATACCCGCATTTCGTTTGATTTTAATAATAATAGAGTGGGATAAAGATACTCAGCGATATCTATCGCAACCACCATGGTAATTTCGTTTTTTAAACTTATTAGATATAATATTTCGAGTCAAGCAATATTTAATGTATATTTTTTCGCTTTTCGTAATTTTTTTAATATTTTTCTTGACAAATCCTTTCTGGAATAAGTAAAAAAATAAAATCTCTACACTTTCTTCTTCTAAGGAGACAATCAATAAAATGAAAAATTCTTCGATAGAAAAAATGAGACAGAAAGAATATACACCGGATAATATTGATAAAAAAATAGTTGCCGAACTCCAAAAAAATGGCAGGACGCCCTATAAAATCATTGCTAAAAAATTGAACCTCTCCGATGGCACCATTCGCTTGCGTACCGCGAGAATGATCGAGAATAATTTCCTCAAAATTTCCGCTTCCGTGAATCCTTTTTTTTACGAAAACAGCATCACGGCAATCATCGGAATGAAACTGGAAAGAAGAGATTATAAAAAAATAATGCAAAAGATCTCGCGGATTAACGGCGTAAAATCGGTCGTTAATCTAGCGGGAAGATACGATATTCTTGTTGAAGTGTTTTTCAATTCACGGGAGGAACTGAAATCATTTCTCGTGGAAGATATGAACAAGGTTGGCAGAATCCTATCCTCGGAAACGTTTATCTTTCTGGATGCGATCAATAAATGGGTAGCGTTTTTCTGAAATTGATTTTGTAAACAACAGAAAAAGGCCTTAATATGAAGATGAAGACGCTTGTCAAATCAAAACCGGAGCCCGGTATCTGGTTGGAAGAGGTGCCGATTCCCGAGGTTGGAATCGATGATGTTTTGATTCGAATTCACAAGACAGCGATATGCGGCACGGATGTCCATATCTACAACTGGAATGAATGGGCTCAGCGGACGATACCGGTCCCTCTGCAGGTGGGACACGAGTTTGTTGGAACTGTGGTAGAAATAGGCAGCAATGTCCATGACTTCAAGCCGGGTGATCTCGTTTCCGGTGAAGGGCACTTGGTGTGCGGTCGCTGCCGCAACTGTTTGGCGGGTCGCCGGCATCTTTGCATGAAAACCAGCGGCGTAGGGGTTAATCGGCCCGGTGCTTTTGCTGAATATCTTTCTATCCCTGTCACCAACGTATGGTTATGTGATCCCACCATTCCCATGGATATCCTTGCCTGCTTTGATCCATTGGGCAATGCAACCCACACGGCACTCTCTTTTGATGTCCTGGGCGAGGATGTTTTGATTACAGGGGCTGGGCCGATTGGTTGCATGGCAACCGCTATTGCCAGGCATGCCGGCGCACGTTATGTGGTCGTCACCGACATAAATCCCTACCGTTTAAAACTGGCCCAAAAGATGGGGGCCACATTGACCCTGGATATGCGTTCAAGCGCAATCGAGGAGGCCCAGAAAAAACTAGGCATGAAAGAAGGCTTTGATGTCGGCATGGAGATGTCGGGCAATCCGGATGCGCTCCGTTCCATGTTATTCAATATGTGTCATGGCGGAAAGATTGCCCTCCTGGGCATATTCGCGCAAGAAACAGCCATCGATTGGGACCTTGTCGTTTTTAGTGGCCTTACCATCAAAGGGATTTACGGTCGAGAAATGTATGAAACTTGGTATAAAATGACCGTCATGATCCAGTCGGGTCTGGATATCGCACCTGTTATTACGCACCGTTTCCATTATTCGGAGTATGAAAAGGGCTTCGAGGTGATGTGCTCCGGGCAATCCGGGAAAGTGATTTTAAACTGGATCGACACGTAATACCCCAATGCTGTGATCATTTGTCTTACGGAGGGGGATCGTCATGTATGGCAAATTAATGAAGAATGAGATATTTTTTTTCGCCAATACGGAAAAGACCAAATCGCACTCGCTCTCGGACACCATGGCACAAAGAACACTGAGAAGTATATCCAGATGGCAGCTGACACATTAAAGCCGTTCTACAGGCGGGAAAAATTTGAGAAGACGACCGTCCATAAACTGGCCCCAGGAAAAAAGAGAAGATAAATTATCATGTTATATCAATATGTTCTAATCTACCCGTGATAATCCTACCTTCACACGGTAGAAGTCACTGGTTCAAATCCAGTACCGCCTACCAAATAACATAAAGGGCTTACAAGTAGATATCTTGTAAGCCCTTTTTTAATGGGGTTTTAAGTGGTGTGATTTCCGTAAACCATCATTTTATAAGGGTTAAGTCGTTAGTTTTTGCGTTACATTACACTATGAATCGAAATTAAAAAGACAGATCATTTTTTGTGTAAGGTTTCAGAAGTTAATACGACGTATCAGATAACTGTCATAGTTTACCCTTGGGGGAATATCCAGGCAATGACGCTATCCCTACGATATTGCATATTATAACAACTCATTATCTATGCTTTGCCATGTTGTTTATGCAACCATAGGGTTTAATTAAACCTGAAGGATCAATGGGGTCAATCATGAAAACAAACAAACGAACAATACATGTTGTCTTATGGGTTTGTTTATTCTGGGGAGCTACGGTTTTTTTAGCGCCGGGCCGGTCCAACGCTACAGTGGATCATGGCATTTATGCTGAGCTACTTGAAAAATACACTCAAAATGGTTCGGTAAACTACCAGGGTTTTAAAAATGCGGAGATCAAGCTTGATCAATATCTCGAGGTTCTCGAGAAGACCGATGTAAAGAAGCTTTCTCGTGACGAGCGCTTTGCATTTTATGTCAACGCTTACAATGCATGGACAATAAAATTGATCCTTGCCGGTTATCCCGGAATTGAATCCATAAAGGATCTGGGTAGCTTCTTTAAAAGCCCGTGGAAAAAGCAACTCGTCCGGATCGATGGGGATATCGTAACATTGGATCATATCGAGCATGATATACTTCGCCCCGGCTTTAAAGACCCACGGGTTCATTTTGCCATAAATTGTGCAGCTAAATCGTGTCCTCCGCTAAGGCCTGAACCCTATCGCGCGGACATTCTGGAGCAGCAACTGGATGAAATGGCGCGGGCATTTGTCAATGATTTCCGGCAATATCGTCTTGAGGGGCGAACGCTTTACGTAAGCAGCATATTTAAATGGTTTTCAGAAGATTTCAATGACGATGTTGTCGGTTTCTTTTTGAAATATGCCCGGGAAGACCTAAAAAAACAGTTGGAAGACAACCAAAGTAAAATCAAAATAAAATACCTGGACTATGATTGGTCGCTTAACGGAAAATAGGATGGTTCTCAAGCGAAAAAAGTACTATACAATAAAGCAGTCTTGGGTTTTGACAGTTAACGAGCATATATGGATGAACTATTTCACTCTTGAAACCGCACAAACCCGATTAATAATTTTAAACTCAAGGAGTTATCGATGTTGAATTCTTTATGGATATTGATCGTCCTGATGCTTGTGGTTGCCTTTCCGCCACTGACCCATGCAGCAGATGGCGGAGCCATCGATTGGTTTGGACTGATCTTGGGATTGTTTGGCGGACTGGCATTGTTCCTGGCCGGTCTTGATCAGCTGTCCGAAGGGTTGACAAAACTGGCAGGCAATACCTTAAAAACCATGTTATCCAAGCTGACCACCAATAGGATTATGGGATCTATCACCGGTGCTGCTGTGACAGGGTTGCTCAATTCGTCTTCTGTTACCACCGTTCTTGTGGTCAGTTTTGTTACGGCAGGTGTAATGAGCCTCCAGCAGTCGATCAGTGTGATCATGGGAGCCAACATCGGATCCACCGTAACCGCTCAGATCCTGGCTTTTAATGTATCCCGATATGCCCTTTTGCCCGTAATCATCGGTTTTTTTATGATGTTTATGGCCAAACGGTCGACGATTCGAAACTGGGGCATGATGATCATGGGACTGGGCATGGTATTTTTTGGTATGTCCATGATGGGGGATGCCATGTATCCCTTGCGTGGTTTCCAGCCTTTTCTTGACATGCTGCAGAAAATGGAAAATCCTCTGCTTGGGATTCTTGCCGGTGCCGTGTTTACCGGACTTGTTCAATCCTCGGCTGCAACCGTGGGGATTGCCATTGCCATGGCTGCCGGCGGCCTGTTGAGTTTAGAGGCCGGGATTGGTCTGGCCTTGGGGGCTAATATCGGAACCTGTGTAACAGCATTGATGGCTGCTATAGGAAAACCGCCTGAGGCGGTTCGGGTGGCTATGGTCCATGTGGCCTTCAACGTAATAGGCGTGCTCATCTGGCTACCGTTTATTTCGGAATTGGCCAGCCTGGCACAGGTCTTGTCGCCGGCCAGCCAGAACCTTGCCGGTGCTGCCGGAATTGCTTCCCAGGTTCCCCGGCAGATTGCCAATGCCAATACCATTTTCAATGTATTCAACACACTTCTGTTTTTACCGTTTACCGCCTTTTTCGCCCTGCTGGCCAGATGGCTAATCAAGGATCGCCACACACCTGAAAAAATCATAGAACCGATATTTCTTGATGATTCACTGCTGGAGGTGTCCGCCCTATCGTTAGATGCCGTTAGAAAGGAGCTGGGCAGGACTGCCGGTATTGTATTGGAAATGATGGACAGGTTTCGTGATTCATTTACGAAAAATGATTTTGAAGCCCTGCAGAACCTGGTGAATGAAAACAAAAAAATTGATATTCTGGGGCGTGCGATCACGAAATATTTAGGAAAAATCCGGTCCGGTGCCTTGTCGGAAAAAGAAAGTCTGGAGCATCAGCACCTGATGACCTGTGCCATCACCCTTGAGAATATGGGCGATGTTATAAAAAACGATTTGATCGAGATCGCAGACCGGGCCCGGAATTTGAACTACCAACGCAGTGAAAAAAGCAAGGAAATGCTCAGGAATATCTATCACCAGGTTCGTAAGGCCGTAGCACTGCTGATCCCTATACTGGAGGGAAAAGACCTGGACAGTGCAGAGCAGATCATAGCGTTGAAACCGGTTATCCTGGAAATGGAAAAAGCATTTATCCACAGGAAATCGGAGCGACTGGCCTCGACCACGCCCGATGCCTTGAAATATGCCCGTATAGAAGTATCTACTTTAGATAAACTGCAAAGAATGTACAGCCTGTGCAAACGGGTGGCCAATATCCATCTCTATGACGTTGTCTGATAGTTCTTTGATTCTATTGGCTTTTCATGTCTTTAAACATGTGCCATGTTGCTTATACAACTATGGAGTTTATTCTTCTTCACGATCGATAACCGCTTTGGCCATTTTGAGAAGTTTCAGAAGGTTTCCTCCAGCCTTAATCTTTCCGGTGAGCAAAGCCCTAATTGGACCAACCTGCCCGCTGGTGAGCTCCGCCAGTTCATCAAAACCGGCGGCCACATAAGCGGATCGCTTTTTTACGGCACCGTCTTGTATCTCTATTGCACCCTTATCAAAAAAGACAGTGGCCGCTATATTGGCCCCTGTTTCCCTCACCACCAAACTGCCCCTTATCTTCTTGATACTATCCCACACTTTCGGGTTTTCCATATTTCTGTCAATAAGGGATTTAATGGTCCAACCGAGACCGTTCAGGTCCTCGCCTCTCACCTTTACTTCACCCATTTTTTACTCCGTTTCACTCGATGCCAGACGCTTAATACGGTGCAGCAATACCTGCCAACTGATCTCAAAAAACCTCGCCAAAAAGCTATTCCCCGAGATATTCATTCTCAAAGGAACTAATTGAATTGGCGACCGCTCGGATAAATTTAGCGTTCCGCATAATCTTGGACATGTCTCCTTTTAGCTTGAGTATCCCCCTTACAACACCTTCTATAAAGTCTTTCTCCCCTTTAACCACCGGCTTGAAGTTTGCGTATAAGCCAATGACAAAGAAGCCTGCGTCTACTTCTGAAGGGTCTTTAACCAGGCGAGCATCCGAACATTTTCCAGCTGCAGCCTCTAAATAAACATACGTCGTCTGGTCCAATCCATCCCCGGGCTGTAGCTCAAATATAAAGTTCCCGTTAAAGTCTACCCCCCAGTTTTTCCCGGTCTTCTCGACCGCGGGATCATTATTAAGTGCATTTTTCCATTCGTCACACCATGCATTGGAAGGATAAAGTGCCATTTTTTTGCCCTCTCTTTTTGAATTGGTTTAAATTTTAATAAGTGTTTACATGCCCAGGAACCGGCTGACTTAATCAAAGGGTTTTCAAATCATACCAATATCGTGCGTTCTCAATGGTTTTAAGCCCTTTGCCACCCATCCACAACCCAATCACCTTCTGATCGCGCCAAAATTTTTCGATATCCCCTTCTCGGGAATACCCATATGAGCCCATGTAATCCATGGCCCGACTGCAGGCCCGCTCAACAGCATTCGTTGCATGAATGGACAACCCTCTGGTTTTCAATGCAAACCGCTCATCCCAAGGATCCCATCCGTATATTTCCGGATGATCAATCTCGCGGGTATAAGCCCAAAGCCAAGCTGATGTTGATTCGATGGACATGGTCAAGTCACAAAGCATCTCAGCCACAATGCTGTGTTCTTTAAGGGGTTTACCTGCTACGACACGGGTTGTGGTATAATCTTTTATGATTTCGTACACCGCTTTCATTACACCGACGCACATGGCCGTGGATGCCATACTGCCAATCGTGATGGCTCGCTTCCAGTATTTCAGGTCATCACCGGGTCCGTGAAAGCGATACCGCTTCGGCACTCTCACGTTATCAAACCAGATGTCCGTGTTCATATCCGCACTCATGCCACATTTTTGGTAAGCGCTACCGACTTTCAGACCTTTTGTGTCTGCCGGAACCAGAATCAGGGCAAAGTCGTCAGGGTCGGTTGATCCGAGTTTGGTGGTACATATGACGGTATAAAGATCGCCCACCTTTCCTGAATTCGTCGGCCACATCTTAGCGCCATTGATGACCCACTCATCGCCGTCAAGCGTCGCAGTTGTCTGGATAGTTTTGCCCTTCACCTGACCGATATTTTCGATGTCTGCACCACCGCCAGGTTCTGTCATTGCATGGCAGCCGACGTAAAGTTCCTCGCCGCAAAACTTGGGCCCGAATTCTTCCAGCAACTCCATATTCCGATGCGGTTTGAACATAATCGGCATCAATCCCCAGGTGGAACAGAGAGCCGCAACCGCAAATCCCGCGTCAATTCTGGCAAGTTCCTCGCCTAAAACGTTGACAAAGGCCATTGGATCCGGCATGTCGGCACCCCCGACCTCAAACGGAAAAAACGCCGAATTGAGCCCCAGGTCTACCAGCACCTCTTTCAGAAGCGGCTCTATCAGCTTATGGTTACGCCAATCCTCGTCCACTTCCCGCCGTATTGGGAGATAGCGTTCTTTACCCCATTTCCGGATCTCTTTACCCATATCCGTTACAAAACTTGAAACCCATTCCTCGGGGCGAATGAAATTGTCTATTGTTGGCATGCTTCTCTCCTTTTTTTGCTTCCGGTTAATCTTAAGCTACTCTGCCGGGGATATAGTCTCGATGTTCTCTGCCAGCGTTGCAGACGAAGGCAAACACCTTGGTTTCCTTTTTGGCGAACAATTCAAATTCCCGTTTTAAATTCGCCATCTCCATCTGACATACCGGGCAACCCTGGTAGCGTAAGAACACTAAAACTGCCGGTTTGTTTTTTAATCACTCAAACATGCAGCCTGGAAATTATTTAAAAAAATTTTCCCCTTCCTATGGTAGATCAACCCTCATCCACAGATTTGCAACTTTTCCGGTTTCTCACCGCTTTCACCCCGAATAAGGGTGTATTCCAGAAATCCCGGATAGAACTCGACCACCTCATATTCCATCACACCCGTTATTTCGTTTGGAAGTCCACGAAGGATGCCGTTATACATCAGATCTTTCAGCAGCCTGTTAAGGGATGCGTCTTCAAGATCAGTACGGGCTTTTATTTCATCAATGCTTAAAAAGAGCTTATCATAGTATGTTTTGTCAATAAACCGGGCCTGTTCTTCACTGACAAACAGTTTGATCATTTCTATATGTACGGCGGTTATCTGGACAGGAATAACGCCTGATTCAAGCATTTTATTAATTACATTAATCCAGAGTTGTTCAGATTCAGCCATCGGGCATAAATCCTTTTGTTATTTTTGAATTATAACCCTTATTGAGGGTTAGATATACGTAAATTTTGTCCAAAACGCCTTGTCGTCTTTCTGCCAGTCAGGGCCAAAGCGTTTCTCATAAAATGCGCCTAACCTGTCATACCACCGCCACCAGGTGCTTTTACCCTTTTCCTCAGCTTCTAATATATCATTCAGATAAGAGACAATATCTATCATTTCAGGCTTTGGAACAAAAAAGGCTGCCCCATTTTTGTGTGATTTTACAATATTGTCAGGGCTGAGAGCAGCAGCAGTCAGCATGACGCTTGTCACTTTCTCCTTATTAGCAATATTTAAGAGCTCATACCCATTCACACCCATGATATCCAGGATAGCCAAATCAAAATATTCTGATTCAAGCAGAATTTTGCCTTCATCAAAAGTGGTCGCTGTTACAACATTGCACATGGTCAGCAAATCTTCCAACACTTCTAATATATCAGACTCATCATCCACAATGAGAATTTTTTTGCCATCTAATAAGTCTTTTTTTTCCATACAAATCCTCCCATATCATACTGTTCCTTGACCTCGCTACAGGATATAAAGGCCTCTTGAGATAGCAAGGAATTCCCTGCCGGTATTACTTCGATAAATCGGACTTCTAAAAAAATAGGGGTCTTGAGTCAAGCCCGGCGAAAATATTCCATGGCATACAGCATTAAAAAAGTAGGCATACCAGTGGGTCTGTCGAGGCTTTTTGCGAACCCTTGCTCCGCAAGAGATCGGTGCAGATCGAGATAAAAATCGCTCAATTCAGGTCAAAGTTATCCTCCCGCCACAAGCGGAAATATTGAAATAGCTGCACCCTGTTCAAGCCTTGTTTCCAATCCATCCAGGTCAACGTGGAATTCACCCTTTTTTGCCATGGCATCTGAAATATGCAGAAATGGTTTTACAAAAACCCTGATCATCTCTATCCGTTACTCCCCAAGGTATTCTGATTCAAAGGAGCTTATTGAATCTGCCAGCCCCCTGATGAACTGGGCATTTCGCATGATCTTGGCCATATCGCCCTTAAGTGTAAAGAGACCTCGTAACAAGCCCTCAATAAAATCTGTTTCTCCCTTGGCAACTTTTTTGTACTCTTCATATTGCCCCGGACAGACAAATCCGGCATCTACCTCTGAAAGATCATTAATGATACGTGAATCTAAGGCCTGGCCCCCTTTTACGTCTAAATAAACATATGTTTTTTGGGTCAGGCCCCCACTTGGCAGCAACTCAAATACCATGGAGCCATTAAAATCAACGCCCCAGACTTTTCCTTTTTCAACACACTTGGGGCTATTGTTTATTGCCTTTTTCCATTCTTCACACCATTCGTTGGATGGGTACAGAACTGCCATTTTATTTTTTCTCCTTATTCATTTTTTCTATTTCTTCATCCCGTAATTGTTTCTTGAAAAGTTTCTCGGAAACGGTAAGGGGCAGACTCTCCCTGAATTCAATAAACTTTGGAACCGCATAGGGCGGAAGTTTTTCTCTGCAATATGTGATGATATCATCAGCGGTAAGTTTATCCTTGTAATTTTCCTTTGCAACCAGGAAGGCCTTTATTCTTTCACTTCCATAACGTTCCGGATCGGGTATGCCGATGGCACATGCCTGGGCCACTCCGGGATGTTCAAACAAAACAGTGTCAACGGTTGTTGAATAAACCTTAAATCCGGAGATATTGATCATATCTTTATCCCTGTCCACAAGAAAAAAGTACCCGTCTTTATCCATTTTGCAAAAATCACCCGTGGGAAGCCAGCCGCCTTTTAACCCGGAACCGGGCGTAGGCCAGTACCCCTTCATCACTTGCGGACCCCGAATATACAATTCCCCCACCTCACCAACCGGAACCTCCTCGCCGGTTTCCGTGTCTATTAATTTACTTTCAGTATCAACAGCCGGAACCCCTATCGACCCTGCTTTTTCAAAGGGCATAAACCCGGTAATCTTGGCAAAACTCGAAAGGTTGAAATGCGTTAGAGGCCCTGTTTCCGTAAGACCGTAGGCTTCAGTTATCGGCATGCCGGTTTCTTTCCTGAATGCCTTGGTTACTTCCGTTGGAAGAGGGGCTGCACCTGAAGTGAACGTGGTATTTGTTCTTCCAATTTTGTTCTCCACAAGCTTCATGTATTGAGTGGGAACCAGGGGCGCCATAAACGGACGATATTTTTTAAGATACCCTATAATCACGTCGATATTTCTCGTATCCGGGACCATTAACATCTGAAGCCCCCAGTTTACCGCTGTACGCACGCACCAGTGTCCGTAGATATGAAACGTCGGTAACGCCAGCAGCATGGAAGACTTGTCCTTGATTCCATCTTGTAACGGCCCCAGAGCCCAGGGTAGAGACTGCAATGTATTTGTGGTTAAGTTGTGATGGGTGAGCATAACCCCTTTTGGTTTTCCTGTGGCACCTCCTGTGAATGCGAGCACGGCCAGATCTTCCAAGGGGTCTATTTCAACAGATAGCGGATCAGGCTCATATCTTGATATCAATTCGCGCAGCTGAATCGCCCCGGATACCTCTTTGAGATCAGGCTCATTTGCAGAGAAATCTTCTACAGAGGTAACAATGATTGTTTTAAGATTTGTTTTATCCTTTATTGAATCGATCAGTTCAAAGGATTTGTCCGAACAAATGATTGTTTCGGCCCCTGATTCCCCTATTTCCCAGATCAGATCGTGGGCCTTGTGCAGTAAACTGCAAGGGACATGTGCGGCACCCGTTTTCAGGATGGCGTAGTCGCTTATGACAAATTGGGGAGATGTGGGAAGTATGGTTGCAACCTTATCTCCTTTTTTAACGCCTGAATCCGCCAGAGCATTTGCCAGTTTGCCCACATAAACACCCATCTCTTTCCAGGTAATCTTTCTTCCCAGGTAATCACAGGCATTTTTTTTAGGGCTTCGCGCTACTGTGTTATCAAAGAAGCTGAACAAGGGCACTTCAGGATAAGGCTTCATTGTTTTAACCAGCTTAAAAGGCCCTAATTTATATCCATTGAGCCAGTGGCTGCCATCATAGTCACTCATCTTAAATTTACTCCCTATTTTTTAAATCAATTTATCCAAACCCAGTTCAGTCAGAACTTCTAAAGTGGGCCTTCCTGTTGCTTTATCCCACCCTCTAAAGTCATAATAGGCATCCAGGAGCGGTTCGAGATCGACAACCAGTCCCTCGGCCGGTCCATCGGCTAACGGTTCTTCGGTCAAGCGTTTTGGCAGCCTGTCGTCCGCTCTGGTGCAGCCCTCTCTTACATTAAAAAGCCGCGCAAGATTGTAAATTCTCTCTCCTGCTTTCCTGAAAGTTGCGACATCAAAGTCCCAACCGGTTGCACTGGCAATAATCGGTGTAATATCCTCGGCCATCAAAGCCATTCCCATAAACTTGCAGACACCCACTGCATCAAAAACCGTCAGCGCATCTTCCAGATCTTTGACGATCTTGGCCTCTTCCGGATTTTCAACCCTGGCATCTTCGATGACACTGTTTTCAACAACCAGTAAGGGTATATCCATAAAAGTC
>QMMS01000107.1 GCA_003647375.1 Deltaproteobacteria bacterium | reverse complement strand
GGGATTATAACCCAAAAGAAGGTTGGTGGTATCGCGGATGGATAATCCCTGTGCGAACGTGAAAAACTCGCTCCCAAGAGACCGTAATGCCGAACAGGGCCATATCTTTAAGATAAATTTTGTTTTTTAAAAATTACTATGATACCGTCAAAAAAACCATCGCAGGCGACAACCTCGACAATCGCTCAACCTAGTTAAACCATGTTTTCCTGCTGAAGGTTCCTGTACCGTTCCTCCGAGTTGAACAGAAGATTGAACGTTCTTCTTTTACATATCGACCAATGGGATACCTGCAATCATTATCCCAGGACATATGAAATCGAAAGGAGGTACTATTATGCAAAAACGTATCATTGTTTTAATTGTCGCGCTCTTGTTACCCTTATGGGCTATTTCAGCCCAGGCAGCAGTGGAACTCACCTACTGGACCCACGAAGATCCCAATCGAACCGAAATCGAAAACCGTTATATCAGTGAATTTGAAAAAGCCAATCCCGGTGTCGTGATTAAACGTGTCACCAACCCATCCAAAAAGATGGCCGAGAAAATTCTCACGGCGTTTGCAGCAAACCAGGGGCCGGATATTTTCAATCTACAGATTGAAGATGAGTACGCTTATATCATTAACGAACGGCTTGCGCCTGTGGACCCCAAGGCGGCAGGATATGACAACGTGAAGTCGATTTATAAGGACTACATATCAAAAGTTCTCGATCCGGTCACCTACGAGGGCTCTCTGTATGGACTTCCACTGGAGTTGACCAACTGGTGTGTTTACGTCAACGATCGCATATTTAAATCCGCCGGACTCGACCCTGCGCGTGATTATCCGAAAACGTGGGAAGATATGGTTGTGGTATCGGAAAAGATCGCCATACGGCAAGGTGAAATCATCCAGCGGAGAGGATTCGATTTCCGGTATCCATACTACCTGGTATCCATGGTCCCCATGGTCGAGCAGTACGGTGGAAAGCTCATCAGTGATGACGGGAAACGGGCCATTATCAATGACCAGGCATGGATTAAATTTCTTGCATTCATGCAGGCATGGGGCCCGAACGGAAAAAATCTAGGATCGCCCACCTACAAAAACGCCAGAAAACTTTTTAACAAAGACAATAATGACATGGGAATGTGCATGTCCGGCCTTTACCAGGCGGGACGGATTCGATCGGACAATCCGGAGTTCTACAACAGCGGTGAATGGCGGATCGTTCCCTACCCAAAATTTAAAAACGCCGTCAATGACTCTGCCTGTGCCTATTATGGACACTACCTGGTGGTCAATGCACAGAAACCGAAGAAGAACCAGTCCATGGCATGGAAGTTCATCGGCTACATGTTGCGTCATTCTGAGGAATACCTTTCAAAAGTGGGTCTTATCCAACCCACGGTCACGCTAATGGAGTCTGCAACATTCAAGGGCATGCCCTACTCGGATGTGTTCAAGAAGGATATGGAAAGAGGCCATGTCGTCTACTACGGTGAAAACAGCGCCAAGATACAGGAACACGTGCGGGGGGCGGTCGAGTCTGTAATGCTCTCCGGCGTTTCACCGGAAGAAGCCTTGAAAAACTTGAAACGAAAAGCGCAGGAAGCACTGGAGGAGTAGATGCCCGAGTCCAAAGAGTCCGGAACTGATTCAACCCTATAAGAGTTAATGTTATACTCATTCAGCGTGTGATAAATTCTAAATCCGAATATCGAAATACGAAACAAATCCAAATATCAAATGTTCAAATGATTTAAACATAGCTTAAACTTGTATCTCCGCCAATGTCTTAGTTTCGATCATTCGAATTTGGATCATTCGGTATTGCCCTTCGACGTTGCTCAGGGCGGTGAGCCTGTCGAACCGTTTAGGATTTCGAATTTTGTGCTTCGGATTTAAGGAACGTCCGCCATCAGCATAGCCAAATATCTCTGACCTGGCCCAAAGAACCAGGTTTTAAAGGACGGAACAAATTCGTTTTATTTTTCGCCTGGACGTCCAATAGATGAAAAGAATCAGGGTCAAGGGGGGTATCGAACACAAAAAAAACCGATGGGGATGGGGTTTTATTTTCCCATCCCTGGTTTTTTTTGCATTTTTCAGTTTCTATCCAATTTTGAACGCCCTTTACACAAGCCTGTTCAAGAAAAAACTGTTGTCTCTGAAGCCACCGAAGTTTATCGGACTGGATAACTACATTTATCTGCTTCAGTCTCCTGATTTCTGGAATTCAATCCGGGCTACGGTGGTATTCACGCTTGGCACGTTCATACCGATGGTTATATTCAGCCTCATTTTCGCCCAGTTCATCGTGTCCCGAAAACGATTCCAGAAGTTTTTCCAGATGGCTTATTATTCGCCGGCCGTGCTGTCGTCCGTTGTGGTAGCGGCGATCTGGTTGCTCATATTCGATCCGCGGGGACTAGGCAATCAACTGGTTAACTTCATTATGAACACCCCCGGGATCGACCACAAATGGCTTGCCAACGCCAGCATGGTTCAGATTTCAACCATGCTGGTTTACTTCTGGAAATACGTGGGCTACTTCACCATTATCTTCGTCGTCGGACTGACATCTATTCCAAAAAGCATTTATGAAGCGGCTAAAATAGACGGTGTGAATTCCTGGACAGGATTTTGGTATATTACCTTGCCGTTGTTAAAACCGACAACCATTCTCGTATCCATCATGGCCATGCTTCAGTGCCTGAAAACGTTCAGCACCCAGTATCTTTTCACCCAGGGGGGCGCACCTATCGGGCCCATCAACGTGGTAACGCTCAACCTGTATAACACAGCGATTCGTGATCACCGCATCGGTCTGGCAAGTGCCATGAGCATCATACTTTTCGTCATTATGCTTTTTTTTACATGGCTTCAGTTCAAAGCCGCACGATCAGACGAGATCAGTTATTGAGTAGATACCAGGGTCCAAAGGGCCCGGCACTAATTCAACCCTATAAGGCATTAATATTATGCACATTCAGCGTGTGATAAATTCTAAATCCGAATATCGAAATACGAAACAAATCCAAATATCAAATGCTCAAATGATTCAAACATAGTGCTTGAGCTGGTATCTCCAAGGTCTTGTTTAGGTCATTCGAATTTGGATCATTCGATATTGCCCTTCGACGTTGCTCAGGGCGGTGAGCCTGTCGAACCGTTTAGGATTTCGAATTTCGTGCTTCGGATTTAAGTAACTACCAACATCTGCATAGCCAAATATCTCTGACCTGGCCCAAAGGACCAGGCTTTAAATGACGGAATAAAGGACAGCTCGTGCAAAGATATCTGAAAAATATCCATAAAAGGACGGCCCGGTCCATCGCTGTCAACACCTTTGTCTGGGTGTTTCTTATCATCACCGCGATGTACATTCTGGCGCCCCTTGTATTCATGTTCACGGCATCCGTCATGCCCGCCGGCGATATCATGAAAATGCCTTATCGCTGGATTCCAAAAGGAATTTACTGGCAGAATTACTGGCAGGGTATACGGGGTAACGACGGCAGTTTTATTTATCTTCGAAACATCCTCAACTCACTCATCGTGGCCGCCACCGTAACGGTAACGACTGTTTTTCTCTCGGCCGTTACCGGGTATGGCCTGGCAAAATTTCATTTTAGGGGGCGGCACGTTGCTTTCATGATGATACTGGCCACGATGATGATTCCGTTTGAAGTGATCATGATCCCCCTTTATTTAATCATTACCAAGATAGGAATCCAAAATTCGTATGCAGGGCTGATCGCTCCGTTCCTGGTAACAGCATTCGGAATTTTTCTAATGCGCCAGTATTATATCACTTTTCCTGACGAAATACTCGATGCAGCACGAATCGATGGCGCCAGTGAACCGGAGATTTTCAGGAGAATTATCCTGCCCAACAGTGTGCCTGCGCTGGCGACCCTTGCGATTCTTACTTTTAAAGGCCAGTGGGACAATCTTTTATGGCCGCTGCTCGTGGCCCAGAGTGAGGAGATGAAAACGATTCCCCTGTACATTGTTCGCTTCACGGCTGAAAAACACACTGATGAGGGAGCCATGATGGCCGTGGCCGCAATTGCAAGCATTCCTATTTTAATTCTATTTTTCCGATTATCCCGCTATTTTATCAGCGGGGCGGTCGTATTTTCAGCGAGGAAAGAATAATTTACATGAAGCTTTACATTTTTGATATGGGAGGGGTGGTCGCTTATAATACGGATGTATTTCCGGCGGTATGCGGCCAACTGGGAATGACAGCCGAACGGTTTTACAGGCTGGCCGGATCACGTCTGGAAAGACTCCTGGATGGTGCAATAACCGGCGATGAATTCTGGGCGCGGTTTTCCTCTAATTACGGGGCCCCGGTTAAAGAGGATCTGTTTGCCAAATATTTTAACCCACATCTTGATCAAAGTGTTGTCGCCATCCTGTCGCGGTTAAAAAACAGTACACGGGTTGTATGCGGGACAAACGTCTTTGATTCCCATTACGACTATCTCGTGCCACGTGGATATTACGACCTGTTCGATGCTGTTTATGCTTCAAATAAAATGGGCGTGTCCAAGCCTCACTCGAAATTCTATCGGCACATCCTCAACGCCGAGGGGATAAAACCGGAATCTGCGGTATTCATAGATGACGACAAAACCAACGTCCGCGCTGCCGAAAAACTGGGCATTCGATCGATTTTATTTAGAGATTCCGAAAGGTTAAAAGCTGAAATTGAGTGATGCTAACCCAGGCAGATACACGCGTTCGTGAATTTCATGAAATATTCGGTTCAATTGTTTATGCGGGCTAGAAACGATAGGTCAAAGTGCTGGTGAAAACCCCACCACTGGGTGTCGGGAGATAAAGGAACTCTATAGTGGTGTTTTTGTACCCGAATCCCACCGTAGGAGCTGCTGCCGGAGTGATCCCGGCAATGTTGATAAAACGATCGCCGTAACCGTGCAAAAGGCCGGCATACAGATTGCCCTGAATAAAAAAGTTTCTGTTCCGTGGATGACTTATTTTTCTTGTCTGAAACCGTCTCCCACCGAAAAAAGATTGCTCATCATAGCTGTTGCTGAATCCCAGTATAATCCAGTCGGTATACGATAAACCCAGCATTCCCGAATGTTCATTGGTATCACTGGACGGGTTGACGTGACGGGTGAACAGTCCCAAGGTTATGGCCCACTGTTGCGCCTGATCCTCTTTACCCTCTGTTTCCTCCGCCATCCCTGTTAATGGCATCAGGAGAACAAAAACAGACAGTATCAATCGACAAAATAGTTTCACAAACATTCAGATTCCCGCAGAATTGTGCTAAATGATTTTTTCAGTATTGCCGACGATAGGGTGAACTTACCATCGAGCCATTCATTTTACTCCATTAAAATATAAACTGGTTTTTTAACCCATGATTCTGTTTTATGCAAGATAAAATATCGGGATTATAACCCAAAAGAAGGTTGGTGGTATCGCGTATGGATAATCCCTGTGCGCTTTCGGGGTTACCTTTTTATTGGTTATAATCCCGTAAAATATAAACAATTTTCTGCGTTGTAAACCGGATCCATCTTTTACATATTGAGAATGCACCTGAGATTGTGCTAAACAAATATCTCTGACCTATCCCAAAGGACCAGGTTTTAAATGACGGAATTAATATAATTAACCCAATTGGTTAAGATTGGTTATCGGAATCGCATGAAACAGATCAGGGAGGACGCCCGGAAAATACCGGTTCTGGCAGAAACGGATGTGCTCGTGGTCGGTAGTGGACCGGGAGGCCTTGCGGCCGCACTTGCAGCCGCAAGGGAAGGCGTTCGTACCATTTTATTGGAACGATACGGATGTTTCGGGGGCAATATCACCCAGGCAGGCGTGGAATCTATCGCCTGGTACCGTCACGAGGGTACCTTGGATATTCAAGGCATCGGCATCGAATTCGAGCAGCGTGCCAAGCAGATGGGCGCGACCGAACCCGAACCTCAGTCCCAAAGTGAGGCTTTAAATACGGAATTATTCAAGGTCCTGGCCGACACACTCGTTCAGGAAGCGGACATTTTGCCGATCCTTCACTGTGTGGCAGCGGAGACGGTAATGGAGGGTGATATCATCCGGGGAATCATCACGGAAAGTAAGTCCGGCAGACAGGCCATCCTTGCAAAACGGGTAATCGACGCCACCGGAGATGCGGATATCGCCCACCTGGCGGGCGCACCCTGGCACATGGCGCCAAAAGATGAATTATTGGGCGTAACGGTAAGTTTTTCTTTAAAAGGCGTTGATCGGAAACGTTTCCTGTCACATGTAGGAACCCATCCTTCCACTTATAAGGACTGGGCGCTTAAAACTACGGGCAAAGAAGATAAAATGTTCAGCCCGTACCTGTCTGCGCCGTTTCAGATGGCCAAAGAAGCCGGTGAAATCCCTGAAGGCGTTAAAATCTCTGGAACCTGGAGTCGGATCAGTGAACAGGGAGATGCCACCTATCTAAATATAGTCTATATGCCGGGTTATGATGCCACCGACATACACGACCTTACACGTGGAGAAATCGAGGGACGAAGACAGGCCATGTGGGCTATCAATGCCCTGAAGAAATATATGCCGGGTTTTGAGAACGCCGCCCTCAGGTCCTTCGGTTCATCTTTAGGTATACGGGAATCGAGAAAAATCATCGGTAGATACAACCTGACGGAAAACGATGTTCGAAATCAGGGACGATTTGATGATACCATTGGAATATTTCCAGAATTTTTAGATGGGTATGGAATTGTCATTCTGCCCACCACTGGCCGTTACTTCCAGGTGCCTTATGGTATCATGGTTCCGCAGAAGGTAGAAAATCTGCTGGTAGCCGGGCGATGTGTTGCCGGAGATCAAATATCGCATTCAGCCACTCGCCAGATGATGTGCTGCACGGTCACCGGCCAGGGTGCAGGGGTTGCCGCAGCTCTTTCCATAAAAGATAACGTGAGTTGCAGCCAAGTCGATATTGTTTCCCTGCAGAGGGCCTTGTTAAAACAGGGTGTGCGAATAACTTAGGATAGTATCTCTTTCAAGGCAGCTAACAGACGGGAGACATTCTCCTGTCGCGCGGTGTGGCCCATTAGCCCGATACGCCATATTTTTCCGGCCAGGGGTCCCAGACCGGCCCCGATTTCAATTTTGTATTGATTAAGCAGCGTGCTGCGCACAGCGGCTTCGTCAACACCATCCGGAACTCTCACGGAGTTGAGCATGGGAAGGCGGTCGACAGGCGCCACCAGCATTGAAAGCCCCATGATCTCAAGTCCACTCACCAGTTCTTCGTGACAGGCCATGTGCCGCTGGTAAACCTTTTCAAGCCCCTCTTCCATGATCAGTTGCAATGCCTGATACAGACCATAATGCATGTTGATGGGGGCTGTGTGGTGATAGGCACGGGTGGCACCTTTCCAGTACTTTTTGATCATGGAAAGATCCAGGTACCAGTTTGGCACCTTGGTTTTACGGTTCTCTAAAGCTGCGACTGCTTTTTCCGAGAATGAAAGTGGTGCCAGGCCTGGGGGGCAGGAAAGACATTTCTGCGTACCGCTGTAGAGGGCATCGATTCCCCATGCATCCATGGCGATCTCAATACCACCGAGGCTGGTGACGGCATCCACCAGATAAATTGTTTCAGAATTTTTTAACAACGCGCCAATTTCCTGCACCGGGTTTTTCACCCCCGTGGAGGTCTCTGCATGAACCACCGCAACAATTTTATACGACTTATTTCTAAGCTTTGACTGCACTTCGCCGGTCACCACCGGCGTACCCCATTCAAATTCCAAGGTGTCGACATGGGCTCCCAATCGCTGGGCCACATCCTGCATGCGCATACCGAATACACCATTGATAAGTACCAGCACGGAATCATCTTTTTCGATCAGGTTGACAAAACAGGCCTCCATCCCGGAAGAGCCGGTTCCGGACATGGGGATCGTCAGAGTGTTGTCTGTCTTGAGCAGGATTCGAAGGTCTTTTTTGATGGCATCCATGATACGAATGAAGTATGGGTCAAGATGGCCGAGGGATTTTTTGGATAGTGCCTCATATACCGTATCATGAACACAGGAAGGGCCCGGGCCCATCAACAGAATTTCTTCAATACCGTCAAGTAAATTGCTCATTATCAGTTTGATCTTTTCAATTTTTGTGTTTGCCAGACAGATCTATCTGAGTGAATGGGATAGGTCATGATTGTTCTGTATTTAATGTTACTACCGGACAGGATGCATTCAAAATCACGTATTGAGCGGTCGAACCGAACAACAGTTTACCGACCTTGGATCGCTTTCTAATTCCCAGAAATATGAGGTCCACCCGACTTCTCTGAGCAATTGCCATAATCTTCTCACCGACCTCCCTGTCATCGACATACAATTGGGCCGTGTAGGGAATCGTCACTCCCTCGAAAAGCTCCTGGATTTCCTGCTCTAGTCGCTCCTCCATCTTTACAAGTTTTGTATGTTTGATCGGTTCAACACGCATGACGACCGAAACAACCTTGATCTCAGCGTTCCATTGGGCAGCATGTGTCTGCGCCTCTCTGACAACATTTTTGGATACGGCGGAATTGTCGTAGCACACCATGATCTTCATATTATCGTTCCTAACCGGGATAAGCCCGAATAAAATCACTATACGATTTTATAGTTGGATCGAAGTCAAGCATCCATGATGGTGGATGGTTTGCCTTTCTCCTTACGCTCCTTGAGTAGGTTATCCAGCCAGTCGGGGTCCATTTCCGGCACGGATGAAAGTAACAAGTCGGTGTATTCGTGGTGCGGCGGAGCCAGGATCTCTTTCTTAACCCCCTGCTCCACAATTCTGCCCTGCAGCATGACCACAATCTCGTCCGAAATAGCTTTGACGGTTGCCAGGTCATGGGTAATAAACAGATAGGATACCTTTAGTTCGTTTTGAAGGTCCTGAAGTAGTTTTAAAATCTCTTCAGCCACCAGTTGATCCAGGGCCGAGGTAACCTCGTCACAAATGATCAGATCCGGTTCTGCAGCCAGGGCCCGGGCAATACATACGCGCTGCTTCTCGCCACCGGACAGCTCCGGCGGATACCGATCGTAGTATTTTTCGGGAAGCTCGATTTTTTCCAGCAGTTCCAAGACCCGTTGTTCCCGTTTTTTCTCGCTCAACCCGAAGTAGAATTGCAGAGGACGGCCGATGATCTTGCTGACTCGTTGTTTGGGGTTCAAAGCCGTGTCAGGCATCTGATAAATCATCTGCATCACCCGCAATTGCTCTTTGGGTCGTGATTTCAGTTCCCGCGTTAATTCGTTTCCGTTGTAGATCACACTGCCTTTGCTGGGCGGCAGCAGACCGGTAATCGCCCGGGCCAGGGTGCTTTTACCACTGCCGGACTCACCTACCAGGGCCACAGTTCTGCCTCTTCTTATTTTGAGATCGATGTCTTCGAGCACATTGGTTTTTCCAGTGTAACTGGCAGTCACGTTTTTGATTTCCAGGATGACATCTTTTTCGCTTTTCGACAGGTCTTTGTCTTCCTTCAGTGTTCTAACCGACAGCAACCGGCGCGTGTAATCTTCCTTGGGATTGGCCATCATTGTCCGGGTATCGCTTTCCTCCACCAGGTTGCCGTAGCGCAGCACCATAATACGGTCGGCAATCTGTGCCACAACAGCCAGATCGTGGGTGATGTAGATGGCGGCCGTGTTGAACTGCCGCACGATGCGTTTGATGGCTGCCAAAACTTCGATCTGGGTGGTGACATCCAAGGCGGTGGTGGGCTCGTCGAAGATGATTAAATCCGGCCGGCAGGCCATGGCCATGGCCACCATGGCTCGCTGCAGCTGACCGCCGGACACCTGGTGCGGGTATCGATAGCCGATGTGGTCCGGGTCCGGCAGCAGCAGTCGCTGGTAAATATCCTTGGCCTCCGTGGCCGCTTCTTCGAAGCTCATGACGCCGTGCTGTACCGGTGCTTCGGCGTACTGCTTGATCAGGCGGTGAGCCGGATTGAATGAGGCTGCCGCGCTTTGTGCTACATAAGCGATGCGATTGCCACGAATTTTTCGCAGGACTTCCTTGGGCGCACCGAACAGCTCCTTACCGTCAAATACAATCGAACCTGAGGAAATCCTGCACCCCTGACGTGTATAGGCCATGGAAGCGATGCCCATGGTAGATTTGCCGGCACCTGATTCGCCGATCAGTCCCAGCACCTCTCCCCGTTCCAGGGTGAGATCAATGCCCTTGATTATGGGGTTCCACTCCTCGTCGCTCATCCCTTCGATGTAAATCTTGCGCATTTTTAATATCGGAGCCATGTTTTTTTCCTTACTCTCTCATTTCTCTTACCTACGTGTTATTTGCTTAGCTGTAATTTACTTCGTGTTATCACGCTTCGCTGTAATTTACTTCGTGTAATTCGCTGCGCTGTAATTTACTTCGTGTTATTTCCTTCGCTGTAATTTATTGTAATTTGCTTTCGGCGTAATTAGTTGTTCAAAACAGCAACAATGAATATCGCGCGAGCGCTAATGACACCCGAAGGGTAAATGACATGCGAAGCATAAATATCGGCCGCAGGCCAAAATGACGCGCGATAGCGCTAATGACAGCCGTCAGGCGTAATAACGCCCGAAGGGCATCTTAGTCTTTTAATCCACTGGCAACCTGCAGAAACCAGTCCACGATGAGGTTGACGCCCACGGTCAGAAAGGCGATAGCGCTGGCCGGAAACAGCGGGGTCAGGATCCCAAAGGTAATCGCGCCGGAATTTTCACGGACCATACCGCCCCAATCAGCGGTGGGCGGTTGAATACCCAGACCCAGAAAGCTCAAGGACGCGATGAACAGAAATACGAAACAGAATCGCAGACCGAACTCGGCAACCAGGGGTGGCAATGCATTGGGCAGAATCTCATGCCGCATGAGCCACCAGATGCGTTCGCCGCGCAACCGGGCCGCTTCGACAAATTCCATTACCTCGATATCCATGGCCACCGCCCGTGACAGACGGAAGACCCGGGTCGAGTCCAGAAGGGCGATCACCACGATCAAAGACGTGGTGCCGGTTCCCACCACCGAAAGCACCATCAAAGCAAAGATCAGGGTGGGAAAGGCCATCAGAATGTCGACCAACCGACTGATGGAAAGGTCCGTCCATCCCTTTAAGGTGGCCGCAAAGAATCCCATGATCGTGCCCACGACAAATGACAGCATGGTAGTTATAAAAGCGATGGCAATGGTGTTTCGGGCACCATAGACAAGACGGGTAAACAAGTCTCGACCCAGGTGGTCCGTACCCAGAAAGTTATCTGTGCTGGGGCTCAGCCATACGTCACCAACTATCTCGGTTTCGCCGTAAGGACAGATAAGAGGTGCAAAAATCGCCGCCACGATGTTGATGAGCACCATGGCCATGCCGATGCGAGCACTCAAGGGGGATTGCCGCAATAGTTTAAAAAAAGTCATAGTCAGGCTCTCCTCACCTGGGGTTGCGCAGTCTGGGGTTGCTGATAATGGCTAAAATGTCGGCCAGAAGATTGAGACTCACGTAGGTGGCTGCAAAGATCAGACCACTGGCCTGTACCACCGGGATATCCCGCTTGGATACAGAGTCCACCAGTAATTGGCCCAAACCCGGATAGACAAACACCACCTCGACGATGACGACGCCCACCACCAGGTAAGCCATATTGAGGGCAATGACGTTGATCACCGGCGACAGCGCGTTGGGAAAGGCGTGCATCACGATTACACGGACGCGCTTGATGCCCTTCAGCTGCGCCATTTCGATAAACGGGCTGGCCAGAATATTGATGATAGCCGCCCGCGTTTGACGCATCATGTGGGCCACCACCACCATCGTAAGAGTCAGGCATGGTAAAATGATCGCATAGATCTTTTCCCAGAATGCCATCTGGTCGTTGATGTTGGAGATACTGGGAAAAATATCGATTTGAACAGAAAAAAGTACGATCAATATGTAGGCCACGAAAAATTCGGGAAACGATATGGTGCTGAGGGTGGCAGTGGAAATAATCTTATCGAACAGTGTATTTCGATAAAGAGCCGCCAGTATCCCCAGAATGACGGCAATGGGTATAGCAATCACGGCGGCCACGGCAGCCAGAAACATAGTGTTGCCAAACCGCCAACCGATCAGATCGATGATGGGCCGGCCGTTAGCCAGGGAGTTGCCCAGGTCGCCCTTCATAACACCGTCTAACCAGGCAAAGTAGCGTACATGGGGAGGCAGATCCAGCTTGAGTTCTTTACGAAAAGCAGCCACGGTTTCAGGGGTCGCCGACTGTCCCAGAACGGCCTCGGCCAAATCGCCGGGCAGGGCCTCCACGCCCACAAAGATCAATACGGAGATAACAAAGATGGTGACAAGACCGAGGGCGAGTCGTTTGCTAACTATTGCAAAAATACTTTTCATTCCATCACGTCTCTCTTTCTGTGTTATTTAAGTTTGTATCGAAAATATAAATCAAATGTATTCCCATCGCAAACAAAAAATTATATTTCTCAAGATAAGCGGGAGGCTCCCTGTGCGACGGGGCACGCAAACTCACAGTTCCGGCAGGGCTTTGAGACCTTGCTGGCTTCTTCTATCCCCATGATCGAACCATCGAGCATTTCCACATCGGCATCGCGTTTGTCATTCTCCTTTTTGCATAACGCCCTTTCGAAGGCCCCGTTTCGGAACGCATTTCTTGGACAGGCTTTGTGGCAAGGCCTGTCGCAGCCATTGCACGGGTCGAAATCGACAGGACCGGTTGGCTCGAGTTCAGCCTCCATGAAGATCCCTCGAAGACGGACACGCGTTCCAAACTCCGGCGTGACCAGGAGGTTGTTTTTGCCGATCACCCCCAGGCCGGCCAGGGCGGCGGAATCCTTGAGGAAAGCCCCCCCGTACTCGAT
>QMMS01000106.1 GCA_003647375.1 Deltaproteobacteria bacterium | reverse complement strand
TTTTGCGTGAGATCAAGGCGGACGACAGATTTAACCCGGAGTAATAGCGTGCTATTTTGAGGAGTTAAATCATGGCGTCCAACGCCGATATCGCGGAAAAAGACCATTTGTGGATGGGCACTATATAATGCACCACGGGGAACGCGCTCGCTGTTGCGATTCAATTACAAGGATAGGTGACACCTATGAAAATAAACAAGATCGACCACATTTGTATCGCTGTCAAAAATCTGGAAGCGGCCAAAAAAATATGGGAACCGGTATTGGGTAAGGAAAAACCGGATGATGCTTACGTAGATGAGCCTGAGAAAATACGCGTTGCCCGTTATTGGCTTGGTAATGTCGGGTTTGAACTGATGGAGTCAACATCCCCCGATGGAGAGGTGGCCAAGTTTATTGAAAAAAGAGGGGAAGGCATCATGCTGATCAGCCTGAATGTCGACAATACCCGTGAGGCCATAGACGAACTTGAACCCAAGTCATATCCATTTATCGGTGGTGCCCGTTCCTTCCGCGATTGTGAGTTTGCCTTTATCCACCCGGATAAAATGAATGGGGTGCTGCTCGAACTGATTGATGATAAATATCCAATATGATTAAATCAATGAACATCGCTTTCTGGGTGCAACGATGGCGGGAACTGCATCCTGAAAAACCGGCTATCATCTTTAATGACAGTGTCATTACCTACCGCGAACTGCACCTCCGATCCAACCGAACCGCTTCCTGGCTGCAGTCTCTGGGGATAGAAAAAGGGGATAGGGTCGCCGTGATGCTTATGAACTCACTGGAGTTCATTGAAGTATTTCTAGCGTGCTCCAGGCTTGGTGCGATTTTTGTTCCCATCAACTACCGTGTTACGGATAGAGAGCTGAACCATCCTATCGTGAATGCCAGACCCCGGGTATTTATTTTTGATCAATTGTATATCGATATGATTGAAAGCATTGGGCTGGGAGACCAGCTTCCGCCCATGCTCCTGGCCGTTGTGGGAGATGTTCCGTCATCAGGAAACATTCACCAATACAATCGTGAAACCGCCGTATTTGACGGTAAGCAGCCTTTTGTATCGAGATCTTTGGGACCCTCGGACCCGGAAGAACCGCAAGTGATTATGTACACGTCCGGGACAACCGGCGCACCCAAGGGCGCCGTGCTCTCCCACCGGAAAACTTTTTTTAACTGCCTGAATGCGGAAATATTTTTCAAACTCAACTTTGATGATATCATGTTGATTGTGCTGCCCCTTTTTCACTCCGGCGGACTGTTTATCCAGGCGGCGCCGACCCTTTACAAAGGTGCAACCATTCTGCTTCAATCAAAATTTGATCCCGTTTCAGTCTACAGGGATATCAAAAAATATCGTGTAAGCAAGTTTTTGGGCGTACCCACGGTCTTTCGATCACTTCTCAATGTCCCGCCTGAACAACGCAGCGATGTGTCGTCGTTGAAAACAATCGCCGGCGGTGGCGAAAAAACATCCAAAGATCTATTTCAGGCCTGCAAGGTTGCCGGCTTCGGCTTCCGACAAATCATGGGCCAAACGGAAACATCCATTCTTTTGTGGGCCTCGGAAGATGTGTCTTTAAATAGACCTGGAACGGTTGGAAGACCTGTGTTTCATGCGGAGGTCAGTATCCTGGACAGAAACGGCACTCGGGTAAGACCGGGGGAAATCGGTGAGATTGTGGTTCGCGGATCCATTATGATGAAAGAATACTGGCAGGATCCTGAACAGACCGATGCAACCATAAAGAATGGATATCTTCACACCGGGGACCTGGCATATGTGGATCAAGACGGTTATTACTATCTGGTGGACAGGGTCGACGACATGTACATTTCCGGAGGTGAAAACGTGTATCCTGCCGAGGTTGAGGCTGTGTTACGGGAAATGGAAGGCATCGATGACATCGCAGTCATCGGTGTGCCGGATGAAACCTGGGGATTCACCGGTCATGCTTTTATCATTCTGAAAAAAGGGCGTACCTTTGAATTGGCTGATGTACAGCGGCATTGCCATGAGCGACTGGCTCGTTACAAACTCCCAAAACAGATAACATTCGTAAAAGATCTGCCCAGGACCGCCCTTGGGAAAGTGAGAAAAACCGAACTGCACCGGCAGATGGCTTCTACCCACACTTTTTAAATCCGAAGCACGAATATCGAAATCCTAAACAATACTCAATGACATAAATTCAAATGATCCAAACAGGATCTCAGACGATCGAGGCCATAGGCTATGTTCGGTCATTTGAACATTCGATATTTGTTTCGTATTTCGATATTCGGATTTAGCATTTATTTTATCGGTTTCGTACGGGTCATTTGTGTCCGGGTATTTAATCTTGAGATGCCCCTGCTGCGTTTCCTGCAGAAAGGCCTTTTTCAAAAACCTGTAAATTGATATTTATGAACCGTTCCGGACTGATGGACTCGATAGTTTCTCGAAAATCATCCGGTGCAAAAAGCTCTTCCTGAAATGCGGCAAAAAAACCAATCATGGCCAGGTTTGAGGAAACCGGCGCACCAAGATCAAGGGCGATTTTACCTGCCGGCAGGGCGTAGTATTGTATAGCCATTTTATCCAGATAGGTTTTGACGCTGTCTCTTGGAAAAACGTCTAGAACCGTGTCGCTGTACAGGCGACCATTTTCAGCAAGAAAGGGGAGATTGCGGTAGGCTTCATTTTCTTCGAGGGACAACAGGAACTGTGCTGATCCCGGTTTGACAAGACTGCTGCTGACCTTGCCCAGTCTGAGGTGGGATATGACCGATCCCCCTCGCTGTGCCATGCCGTGTGTTTCCGCCCCCATGACACTGTAACCTTTACGCAATGCTGTTTTGGCGATGATTTTGGTCATAAACAAGATACCCTGGCCACCCAGGCCACAGAGCACGTAATTGATGGTTGGCATTTTTCCCCTCCGGATCACTCAACTGGCGTTATATGTAAAAATCGTTCTCTCTAAAAAAAATGATAGGCTGTTAGGCGTTTAGACTGTAGGCTGTTAGCGGCTTATGGCTTAAAGCTTTCAGTCACATTCAAACATAGTAAATGATAGGAGGCTGGGAAGCTATGAGGCTATGATGCCGCCATCAGCTATAAGCTCTCAACCACCCTCGAACCCTCCAAACCTCAATCCCGCCATGGCGGGAAAAATCGAACGTCCAATGTCGAATGAAAACAAAAACCAATACCGAATTATTTCCGCTTCTTCATCTTTTCAAATTCAAAATTCGATGTTGGACGTTCGATGTTCGATGTTCATTCGTTCTCTCTAAAGAGCTGCTATTCCAATAGGCTATTAGGCTGTAGGCGGCTAATAGTCTAACAGCCTACAGTCTACAGCCTGAATTATTCTTCCACAATCGCCCCTGTGGGGCACACATCCACGCAGACGGCACATCCGATACACAGGGCCGGATTGATGGCTGTTTTATCTCTATCGCTGTCATGATAAAGAGCCGGACACTCGAAACGATCTATGCAGTGGTTGCAAGCGATACAATCATCGGTAATGGTGATGTCTTTTCTGATCTTGGTCGCTATATCCCTGTATGCGATAACACAACCGTGGCGGGCAATGACAACTGCGATACCACCATCTGGATCCTTGGTATAGGCAAATGCTTTTTTGAGGGTTTTGCGGAGATATTTTATATCATATGGATCGAGTACTTCTATGAAATCAATGCCGCAACCTTTTACGAGTCTTTCTAAAGGGATCTGCTTGCCCTTGCTGCCATCAGCCCGTATACCGAGAGACGGTGTCGGCTGCATGCCTGTCATAGCAGTCGTCATGTTGTCCAAGATTACCAGAACAAACCTGGCATCATTGTAAACAGCGCTCAGCAAACCGGCAGGTCCTGAATGGTAGAAAGTGGAGTCGCCGATGGTGGCGACAATCGGTTGTTCCGTACCATCCTGCGCATAGGCATGGTGAAATCCCGAAGCCATCGTGATAGCTGCTCCCATATCGAGAACCGTGTCGACAGCACCCAGATTCAGACCTAACGTATAGCATCCGATATCTGACGTGAAGATGGCTTTGGGACGAGACCTGCGAATGCTGTAAAAGGCAGCCCTGTGTCCGCATCCGGGACAGAGGGTCGGTCTTCGAACAGGCAATTCGAGGCTGTTCACCAACGCCATAGCATCATCGACGGAATCAGCGTTAAGCGTCGGAAGGGATAGCTCCGACAGGGCTTTATTCAGAATACTCTCGATTTTCTGCGGTACAAGCTCTCCTTCCAGTGGCACGTGACCGGAGAAACGACCAAGAACCTTTTTGCGATCCCGCAGACTGTATTCAATTAACGTATCGGTTTCCTCGATTACCAGAACCCTGCTGCAGGCATTTAAAAACGACATGGCAAGTTTGTCGGGAAACGGAAACGGGGCTCCTAATTTTAGCAAGGGTATGTCTTTGCGATCATTCTCATCAAATATATCTTCAATGACGGCGCTTGGGACACCCCCTGCAATAACACCTAGAGGAGCATGCATGCCGGATTTCAGGTTGTGTGTGTTGTAGGGATGCAGGTTGTTGAATTCTTCTGCAATTTTTTTCAGCTTGTTGTTGAGTTCCTTGTGAAGCAGGAATCGAAATTTTGGTGTGGCTGCCCAGCGGCGGGGGTCCTTCTGAAATGCAGCGGGGTTATTGTTGGCCTGGAGGCTGTCCCAGGTCAGGTTTTGCCTGGCATGACATACCCGTATAGCTGGTCTCAGGATGACCGGTATTCTGTATTTTTCTGAAAGTTCAAAGGCTGTTTGAACCATTTCACGCGCCTCCTGGGGATTTGACGGGTCCAGCACCGGGACCTTCGCCAATCGGGCCATAAGGCGTGTATCCTGTTCCGTCTGGGACGAATGCGGGCCGGGGTCATCACAGGAAATAATGACCAGCCCACCAACGGTTCCAAGATAGGCCGCACTCATCAGCGAATCTGCTGCAACATTCAGGCCCACCTGTTTCATGATGCATGCAGACCGTTTGCCGGAGATGGCGGCAGCGTAAGCATTGTCGAGGGCCACTTTTTCATTGGTAGACCACTCCACGTAGGTATTGAGTTTTTCAGATTTTATCATCCGAACCGCTTCGGGCAGTATCTCCGAACTGGGCGTTCCTGGATAAGACGTGAGTACCTGACACCCGGCTTCCAGCAAACCCAGAGCGATGGCTCCGTTACCGAGAAAAAAATCTTCTTTCATTTTCACCCCTAACTTTTATTTTTCAGTAAAATAATAACCGGCTATTCGCAAAACTCAAGCCGGATTGTCTTGCGGTCTGCGGAAATTCGTTTTAAAGCCGGCCAAAACTCGCTCCTAAGGCGCCGTAAGGCCCGCCGCTGCCAGTCGTATTTAAATAAGTTTTTAAATAACGACTGGTTTGCATTTGTAACTATTTAGCTTATGCTGCGGACCTAACGGCGCCTAACGATCTCAGACAGTTGCCCGACTTTAAAACGAACTCCCGCAGACCTCTGTGCACGGTATCTCTTGAGCTTTATAGATAACCGTAAAATAGTATATAGCCAATAGACAATTCCTGTGCGGCCATGAAAAACGAGTTGTAATGTGAACACAATGTTGTATTGGTATCAAGCGACAACGTCGCGTCCGATAAATTCGCGCAGCGAATTTATTTGAATACCGGTTTTCTTTTTTGCAGGAACGCAGATATTCCTTCTTTGGCGGCTTTTGAGCAGGCAATGTCACCAAATCCTCCATACCCGATCTCCAACGCTGTTTCGAGATTATCGACAGCCGATGCCTTCCGAACAGTATCGGCTGCAATGGAAACGGCTTCTTTGCTCAGAGGCTGTTTGCCGGCAACAGGTTTTTCCGGAATCGATATCTCAGGAATGTCAACGGCTGCGTTGCTGATTCTTGATATGTTGCCTTGAAGCCGGTGCACCTCTTCAATGGCGGCCCCTATCAGGTCTGCCGGATCGCTGACGAGACAATTGATGATTCCCATCTCCGCGGCCGTTGCTGCCGGGACCGGTTTTCCGAACAGGATCATTTCATGAAAGAGCGCTGCCCCCTGGGGCCACTTACGGTAAGGCACCACACAACCGCCAATACCGGGCAGGATGCCCAATGTGATCTCCGGAAATTGCAGGACTGCTTTTTCAACCGAAACAATACCATGACACCGAATGGCCACCTCCAGTCCACCGCCCATGGCCAATCCATTGAGGGCCGCAACCACGGGCTTGTTCATTTGATCCATGTAACGCTGAACTTTAGCGCAATCCCTGGCATACTGAATGGAAGCATTTTTGTCTCCTAGCATGGTCGGAAACTTGCCGATATCGGCACCGGCAGAGAAAGCGGTGTTGCCGAACCCTGTAAGGACGAATCCTTTTACCGCTGGATCTTTTTCACTGCTTTCCAGGACCTGACATATTTCGTCCGTAATATCATCATTAAGTGCGTTCATGGCCTGGGGACGACGGATGGTGATAATTTTCACCCCGTCGATATCGTCCGTCAGAATATATCGATGAAACGATTGATAGGTCTCAAATGACCGGGTGGCCACAGGAAACCCGGGGCGATCCTCTTGAAAGCGCTTCATAATGCGGTCAACTTCGGTCTTGCCCAGGCGTTTCATGATATCGAGAGGCCCTTCTTTAAACCCCAGGGCAATCTGACAACCGAAATTGAGATCGGCCATTGTGCCGATACCCCTGTCGATAATGTCAAATGACTGTGAAAACAGAATGCCCAGCAGCCGATCCCGAATGGCATTACAAAGACTCTCGGGAATGTCCGGACCGGCCCCGGGGCGATGTGTTGCCCAGCGATCGACCGAATTGAGTATCGGCGCCGGTTTGTAATGTGTACCTTCTTCCATCTGCAGGGTATTCGTCTCAATAATGATCGGATTGCCGTTGGCCATGTTCAGAACGAAAAAAGGGCCTGCATAAACAAATTCTTCCGCCACTTTGTCAATTTGACTGGCCGTGGCCTGGCTCAAGAGATACGCGGATTCATTACACCAGTTGTCGAAAATACGATCCAGGACAAAACAGATGGCATTGTCCGTCACGATAGGCGCTTTCCCGGTTTTTGCCAGAAACCAGAACAGATAATCGATGGTTTTCTGAGCGGCACCGGACCATGAGATAACTTCTACGGGAAGACTCCGCCAGGCAGGGGCAAAAAAATGGGTAACCGAGGTTCTTTCCGGGTGTTTCATTTTCGTGAACAAGCGGTCGGCCGGAATGGAACTTGTGTTGGAAGTAATGATGGTGTCTTGACTGACAATAGTTTCAATTTGAGCGAAGATCTTCTGCTTCAAAGGTATGTTTTCCGTTGCAGCTTCGATAACCAACTGACAATCCTTCAGCTGATCGTAATCAGTGGTGTAGTAAATATTTTTAAGAACATTTTCTGCCTGTTCCGGTCTAAGTTTCCTTCGTTCGACAGCTTTTGCCGCATAAGCAGCCAATCGTTTCTCTGCAGCCGCAAGAGGTTTGTCGTCAATGTCCACTATCGTCAGTGACATGCCGGGCAAAGCACTTTTTAAGTAGTAGCCAATATCGGGACCAATAGTACCGGCGCCGATGATGGCAGCGGCGCTTGGTAATCCGCGATCCGGTTTGATCAGAAGAGGGTTGCAGGCAGTCGGGTAGAGTTCAGGGTTGGACTTCATAAGATATTCCTTCTTTATTTAAGGTAAAAAATAGGTTAAGTAGTATTATTCTCTTGACTAAAGTCTGTATACTGTATACACAAATGAAGTCAAGTTAAAAAGTGAATCTTTTTCAGCGTGTTATATCCAGTCTTACCCGATAGTGCAATCCGCCAAATCATTTAAATACATATCAGGAAGGAGGAGCCAATGAAAACGAGAAAAATACTGTTATCCGAAGATGAGATGCCGCGGCAGTGGTACAACATTCTTGCGGATATCAAGATGAATCCACCCCTGGGGCCGGATGGTCCGATAACGCCGGACATGCTTGCACCGGTTTTTCCCATGAACCTCATCGAACAGGAGGTCAGCACGGAACGGTGGATCGATATTCCTGAGGAAGTTTTACGGGTCCTCAGTATCTGGCGCCCGTCTCCTTTGATCCGTGCTTTTGAACTGGAAAAAGCCCTAGATACGCCGGCACGCATTTACTACAAATATGAAGGCGTCAGCCCGCCGGGCAGCCACAAACCCAACACGGCAGTAGCCCAGGCTTATTACAACAAGGAGTTCGGCATTAAGCGCTTGACCACCGAAACCGGCGCCGGTCAGTGGGGGAGTGCCCTGGCATTTGCCTGTTCCCAGTTCGGGCTTGAGTGCAAGGTCTGGATGGTCCGGATCAGTTTCGATCAAAAACCATATCGTAAAGCGATGATGTCTACCTGGGGTGCCCAGTGTGTTGCCAGCCCAAGCACGGAAACACAAGCCGGAAGAGGTGTTCTCGAGATGGACCCGGATACGCCCGGCAGCCTGGGAATCGCCATCAGTGAAGCCGTCGAGGCAGCTGTTACGGATGAAAGCGGTGAGACACGCTATTCATTGGGCAGCGTGTTGAACCACGTGATGCTTCACCAGACCATTATCGGTCTGGAAGCCAAGAAGCAATTAGAAAAAGTAAACGAATATCCGGATATTGTCATAGGATGTGCCGGCGGCGGGAGCAATTTTGCAGGCCTTGCATTCCCATTTGCCCATGATAAAATCAACGGCAAAGACGTGGAAATATATCCCGTGGAACCCGAAGCATGCCCGACCCTGACCAGGGCGCCTTTTGCCTATGATCATGGTGATTTCGCAAAAATGACTCCTTTGCTTCCCATGCACAGCCTGGGACATACCTTTGTACCCCCACCGCTTCATGCGGGCGGGCTAAGGTATCACGGCATGGCGCCGACTGTCAGTCAATTGGTATCCGAGGGTATCATGGAAGCCAAGGCTGTGGGTCAGCTCGCCACCTATAAAGCAGGAATACTCCTGGCGCGTACGGAAGGCGTTATCCCGGCACCCGAAACCAACCATGCCCTGGCATGCGTGATAGATGAAGCTAAAAAGGCCAAAGAAGAGGGCAAGGAGAAGGTTATCCTTTTCAATTATAGCGGACATGGTTTGATCGATCTTGCCGCTTATGAAAAGTATCTGTCCGGGCAATTGGAAGATATCACCGTTGACGAAGATGCCATGGTGGAATCTCAGAAAGTGCTGGAGGAATATCCAAAGCCGGAGCTTTTGAAAAGCCGCTAATAAATGGAAACAAACACTGACTGAAAAAAGCGTTCCTCGTGCTATGCACGGGGATCGCTTTTTCTTATTTAACTACATGAAATCGTAAACAAATTAATCAGGGGATGACAGATGAAAGTTCTGGTGAGTGATCAGCTGGGAGAAATCGGGATCAGGATGTTCGAAGATGAAGAGTGCATAACGGTAGATGTGAAGACAGGCCTGTCGCCGGAAGAGCTCAAAAAAATAATCGGGAAATACCATGCACTTGTAATACGAAGTGCTACCAAGGTCACTGCAGATCTTATGGGTGTGGCAAAAAATCTCAAAGTCGTCGGGAGAGCCGGCATTGGCTTGGACAATGTCGATATCCCCGCTGCCACCAAACATGGTATCATCGTCATGAACACACCCACTGGTAATGTGGTCACAACGGCAGAGCATGCTATCTCCCTGATGATGGCTTTAACCAGGAACATCCCCAGGGGAACGAGTTCCTTGAAATCCGGAAGATGGGATAAAAAACTACTGCAGGGTAGAGAAGTTTTCAATAAGATCCTGGGTGTTGTTGGCTATGGAAAAATCGGCTCCATTGTGGCAGACAGGGCACGGGGTCTTAGAATGCGGGTCATTGTTTACGACCCCTTTGTTTCCCCGGAACAGATTCAGAAAGATGGTTTTGAAAGTGTGTCCATAGAGAACCTTTATAGAAAGGCCGACTATATCTCCATTCATGTTCCCAAAATAAAGGAAACTACCGGACTACTGAACAAAAAAGCTTTTGATCAAATGAAGAATGGGGTCATGATTATCAACTGTGCGAGAGGTGGCATTGTCAATGAAAAGGATCTCAACCATGCCATCATTTCCGGCAAAGTCGCCGGTGCTGCGCTGGATGTGTTTGAAACCGAACCTCCCGGCACCTGTTCTCTGGTTGAACATGAAAATGTCATCTGTACACCCCATTTGGGTGCCTCGACAAAGGAAGCCCAGACAAATGTAGCGGTTGCGGTGGCCAGGCAGATAATCGATTGTCTGAAAACCGGTACCATTACCAACGCTGTCAATGTGCCATCGGTCGCGGGGGAGCTTTTAAAAAAGATAGGACCTTATCTGAATCTTGGTGACCGTATTGGGTGTCTGGTACCACAGTTATGCAAAGGTGCTGTAAAAGAGGTTGGAATCGAATACGCCGGCGATTTTCAGGGAATGGATCTCGCACCCATTACCACAAGTATTTTAAAAGGCCTTCTGACTCCCATGGTCAAAGATGACGTCAATTACGTGAATGCAAACGTGCTTGCGCAGGAAAGAGGCATCAGGATATCTGAAACCAGGACATCCGATCCGGATGAATATATTAATCTCATCACCGTGAAGGTCGTGACCACCGAAGGAACCTGTGATATTTCCGGGACGATATTCGGTAAGAAACGGGCATCTATCGTCAAAATCGATGACTTCCATCTTACCATGCAACCGAAAGGATACCTGGCTTATATACGTAATGCCAACAAACCCGGCGCATTCGGCAGCATAACGGTATTACTTGGCGAGCGGGATATCAATATCAGCCGGATGAACGTCGGTGAAAGTTCTGAAGGAAGCACCAATATTGTATTTCTGGCCACAGACACCCCGATACCAGAGGATGTCTTGAAGGATATCAAGGTGTTGCCATTGGTGGAGAGCATTAAGCTGGTGGAACTGTAGGAAAGAATTCAGGAGCCAGAATACAGAATCTTTACAACGATGATTTTATAAAGATGAACGCCCAATCCCGCCATGGAATGAAAACAAAACCCAATACCGAATAGGGCAATCTATTGTCGAGTCCTTTGGGCGTGGATATCTGCTGGTTTACGCAGTTTCGCTTCTGTTTCGAAAAATAAATTAACTCGCTCCAGGTACTGTTCCGGCAAGCGTGATTTTGTAATGTTCTTCATACTTTTTTTGCAGTCCTCGAAGGGCAGCGAAAAATAGCGCCAGAACCCTTTCATTTTGTTCATCACGTGGGAAGGACCATCTAAAACGCGGTTGTAGGCCTCAAACAAGGTATCGTGAAACAGTTGCATCCGATAGATTTTATCCGGAATATCGGCACCTGTTGTGATACGACCCGGCAGAAAAGGATCGGCTATGCACCAGCGGCCGATCATCCAGGCATGAACGCGATCAAAGCGCTGGTAAAGTCGCCTGAAATCATCCACCGTTCGGATATCCCCGTTGTAAACCACCGTGTGGCCCGTCACGGCCAAGCAATCTTCAAAAGCGTCCAGATCGACAGACCCTTCGTAACGTTGTAGACCGGTTCGGGGGTGAATGATAATTTGCGATAACGGGTATGGGTCGATCACCGGCAGAAGTTTGAAAATATCGATATTTTCTTTCCACCCAAGCCGCATTTTGATGGAAAGTGACCCGTTGATTTCGGGAATGACCCTGTCGAGAAAGGCCTGAATTCGATCCGTGTACGGCAGCATGCCCGAGCCTCGTTTCTTGTTGGCCACCATGGGATAAGGGCAGCCCAGGTTCCAGTTGACGGTGTCATACCCCAGGTCATACAGGTAGTTGGCCAGAATGATAAAATCCCCTGCGGTTTTGCTTAGAATCTGAGGGATAACCGGCATGCGGGTATTGTTTTCCGGAAGGACGTCTTTGACGTAATTTCTCTTGATGCGGTGGCCCTGTTTGGTGGTGATGAACGGCGCAACCGCCAGGTCGAATCCGCCAAAATGATCTGCGAACGCACTCCTGAACAGATGATCGGTAAGCCCTTTCATGGGGGCCATGTATAGTCTGATCCGTGGCATTTACCCATCCTGGTATTTTATGCAACTAATTCAATGGTATCAAAAAATTAACCGGTTATCCGCAAAACTCGAGTTGGGTTGTCGTGACGGTCTGCGTAAATTCGCTTTAAAGCCGGCCAAAACTCGCTCCTAAGGCGCCGTAAGGCCCGCCGCTGCCCTTCGTATTAAAATATATTTATAAATAACGACTGGTTATATCTTCGTATCCATCTAGTTTATGCTGCGGGCCTAACGGCGCCTAACGATCTCAGACAGTTGCCCGACTTTAAAACGAACCCCCGCAGACCTCTGTACACGGTATCGCTTGAACTTTATAGATAACTGCAAAATTATATGGTCTGACCCCTTAATTGTCAAACAGTTGAAGGGCGCCACTTATTTTCCCATGTATACCCCTTTTTAAGAGGTTGAGATATGAGTAACACAACCTTACTTTGTGTTATAACAGTTAAATATTGGCAGCCTGCTCAACTCTGTTTCTGAACAATTGTGCCACAAAGGTGTCCATAATCATCTGGGTCAGGTGATAGGCAATGCCGGGGATGAGTGCCATGGGGTATTCTGCGGCAAAATATCCGGCCCAAACCAGATATGAAATAGTCAGGGTTTTCTGAGAGGTATGGATGGTAAAGGCTGCTGTGGAAGGTAAATCAAGGCCGATAACGCCGGCGGTTGTTTTATTGAAAAGAAGGATAAAAATGTGCAGGCCGATCATAAAAAGGAATACGAGAAAAAGAACCGGTCCGGCCTCGAGGATCCGATGGGTGGAGCTCGATACGGCATTGAGGATGATCATGAGCACGATGCTCTGGTTGAAGATAGAAATAGCCTTGGAAAACGGCGCGATCTTCGATTTTAACCACGGCCGTAAAGATTGGCCGATCACTATCGGCACCAACACCTTGAGCGTCAATCCAAGCAGCATTTGCAACGCAGGCAATTCAATGGACACATGACCCATTTGCAGCATCAGGTTGACCATAATGGG
>QMMS01000105.1 GCA_003647375.1 Deltaproteobacteria bacterium | reverse complement strand
GATTTTTTCGTGAGATCAAGGCGGACGACAGATTTAACCCGGAGTAATAGCGTGCTATTTTGAGGAGTTAAATCATGGCGTCCAACGCCGATATCGCGGAAAAAGACCATTTGTGGATGGGCAATAGTTATAAAACGGAGGGAAATGACATGTATCGAATCTTGATTGGATCATTGGCGGTGCTGTTTCTCATGACCGCCGGTTATCCCGTGTCGGCACAGGAATCGGGCAGCGCGTTTTACGACGAAGGTGTTTTCGCATACGAAGAGGGCGATTACAAAGCGGCCGAGGCAGCCTTCAGGAAAATGCTCACATGGGATCCGAACAACCCGTCAGCCAACCACTACCTGGGAAAGACATACCTCAAGATGGATCGTTTTGGAGAAGCCGAACCGTTGATCAAGACAGCTTGGAAGGGTGATCCTGATTTGCCGGATCTTGCCTTTGACCGGGCTTTTCTTTACTATAAAATGACGGATTACGGTAAGGCCGCCGGTCTTTTCCAGGATGTCCTGAAAGAAGAACCTTCCCGGGTCCTGGCTGGTTTTTACTGTGGCGTTTCCCTCTACCGCAACCAGCAATATCAGGAGGCCAATCCATACCTTTTGATGGCTGCGGAGAACAGCCCGGATCTGAAAGTAAAAGCCTACTATTATTCAGGCTTGTGTCTTTTCTACATGGGGAAGGATGCCCGGGCAGTGAAAAAAATGACCTATGTAAAGACCAACACCGAATCGAAAGACGTCCGTGACAATGCCGGCCGGTGGATCGAAAAAATACAGGCAGGAAAAAAAGAGCACAAGCCTTATCGGCTAGAGGTTAAACTTGCCTACGAATATGACGATAATGTGCCGCTGGAGCCGACAGACCAGGATGATCTCTATTCCAAAGAAAAGGATTCCCTGATCCTGGGTTATGCGGCGGGTGAGTACAACTTTGTCGACCAGGGTACCGTTATCCTAGGGGCAGGGATCAGCCGTTATCAATCCTGGCACGTGGATCTGGATGAGTACGACGCCTCCGACACCGCCTTAAAACTTTATGGGCGATATCTGGCTGATCCTTTTACCTATGGGCTGCAAATTGTTCCGAGTATCTACCAGCTGGACGGAGAGGATTATCTTCTCACAACCCAAGTCATACCCGAAGTTTCCTACACCATCAATCAGCAGGTTTCCCTGTGGTTGTCCTACACATTTTCCAACAACGATTATCGCAAGAGTGACTTTGATGACAGGGACAGCAACAACCATGAAGTGTTTCTGGATACTGTGTATACGCTTGGTGACGACAAGGGATATGTTCTGGGTGGCCTTGGGTATGAATACAATGACGCTTCCGAAGGCGCGTACGATTACGGCCGGCTCACGGTCAGGGCCGGTGGATTCTTCGACTTGGCATACGCGCTACGTTTCGGGGTGTTGGGTACCTATGCGGGCAAGGCATACAAGAATGACGATTCTATCGAAGACAAGAAACGGGAGGACACACGCTACAAAATTACTGTGTCTCTTTCCCGGGAGTTCTATTACGAATGGCTGGAAATTGTTGCAGAGGCAAGTTACACGAAAAATGATTCCAATATCAGTGAGTACGAATATACGCGGAAGGTTGCCGGTATTGGATTGTCGGCTGCCTTTTAACAAGACCCTTCCGGCTGTCTCGACAAACCGGAATCTTCAACATGCTACAGGATAAGATAACCCAACCAGGAGAAATCCAATGATCACACGAATAAAAAAATCAACCTTTGCCTTATGTTTGATCCTGCCGATCGTATGCTTTCTGGGCATTATTTCGGCGCCGGCGGCGACGGTTCTGCCACAAGGTCTGGTCATGGAAGATACTTACAACCCCGGCAGGGGAAGACCCGTTGGTATTGTTCAGCAGGTACTGGGTGATGTTGTCATCATGCACAAAGATGTGCTCAAGGGCTACAGGGCTGAACGCGGGATCCGTCTCTACAAGGGGGATACCGTCATGACCCTCGAATATGGCAAGGTTCGCTTCAGACTGAACGACGGGAGCATTCTTTCTCTCGCATCTGAAACGAAACTGAAACTGACCCAGAGTGTTTACGAGAAGAAAAAGAAAAGACGTTCTTCCTTCTTTCAGATGGCACTTGGGAAGGCACGATTTTTCGTTGTAAAAGTACTCAGCTTCAAGCGTTCTGAATTCAAGGTCAAAACACCCACGGCGGTCTGTGGTGTCCGGGGATCTGATTTTATCCTGGAGGTGACTGACTTAGAAACCATTGCCACCGCGCTGATAGATACCGAACTCGAATTCCGGGGCCGTGCTTTTCTTGAAGAGCTGCCCGTGATCCTGAAGGACTTCGAATCATCCACCGCCAGGAAGGGCGAGCTGCCATCGACTGTCGTGAAATTACCACAGGACAAGATCGAAGAGAAAAAGAGCCTTTTTCTCGGTGTTGCTCCTGAAGCGGGTGTTTTTGCGGATGAGGATGTCATGACTCAGCTTGCACCGTATGATGACACCGGCGTAGACCAGGTGGGCGATCTGGAGGGCATCCGCCCGGATGACGCAGACGGCCGTAGAAGGTACGATGATTTCGAGAAACGGATCAAACCCTGGACGCCGTCTGAGATCGACACCATCAAGGAGTCGATTACCGAGGAGAAAATTGGGGGCGTGTTGCCGGAATTTCCGGATTTGCCGCAATAGTAACAAAGCTGTTCGGCATAACGGGCTCTATGGACCTCAGACAGTTTCACTTTCTCACAGGGATCACCCATCCACTTTAGGGGTTACCTTTTTATTGGTTATAATCCCGATTTATAACCTTTTCGATAAATGAAGAGGAGCTATCATGAAACCAAACGTTAATCTTATCATTGTGCTGATTTTATTTATCTTTGCCGGTAGCCTTATCGTCGTCGGCCCGGTTCGCAGTGCCTGGCATATAGAAACCAGCCCAACCAACGTGATACTTAACGATGTCTGGGGTGCGTCTGCAAATGAAGTGTTTGCCGTGGGCGCAGAGGAAACGATCCTTCATTTTGATGGGGCTATCTGGTCATCGAAGCAAACCAGTCCTGCTGGTGTGATACTTCGGGATGTGTGGGGTAGTTCAGGGACCAATGTGATAGCAGTGGGTGATAGCGGGAAGATATTTCGGTATGATGGCAGCGATTGGAAACAAGAGGCGAGTGGAACAACAGTCAATCTGCATGGTATTTGGGTCACATCCGGTGGTCTGGCGTTTGCGGTGGGAGATGTCGACACGAATATCCCCTATGAGGCGGTGATTCTGTATTACAACGGAACTAGCTGGGTGACCATGGTGAGCGGTTTGTCAATCCCACTAAAGGCTGTTTGGGGCATATCTCCAGACAATGTTTTTGCTGTGGGGGACAGCGGCACGATTCTCAGGTACGATGGTAATTCGTGGTCACCCATGAACAGCTATACAACTACTTGGTTATCCTGTGTCTGGGGGAGTAGTGACAAGGATGTCTTTGCAGCCGGATCTTCCACCGCCGTCTATCGATATGATGGAAATGCTGATAACGATTGGACTGAAACGTTCGGCTCGGTGGAATACCCGGACGACCTGTGGGGAAGTTCAGACAGAGATGTCTATGCCGTTGGCGGCAGTGATTTTAATAAAATCGATCATTTCGACGGCAACACATGGAGTACATGGTTTCTGACGGGAAATCACCCCAACGGTGTATGGGGAAGCGCCAAGGACAATGTCTTTGTGGTCGGTAATGGGGGCATGATCATGCGAGATTTTATCAACAAGCCACCTTTCCCGCCGCCCATAGACGGTCCGGTAGATGAAGCGAGTTTTGGCGAACTCGATACCATAGTTCTGGATGGCGGTACTTACAGCGATCCGGAGAACCACTTGCACGACCTGACATATTTTCAGGTAAGACGGGCCGATAGTCGTGAACTGCGACTGGATGAGATATTTTCGGCTGGTGTTACAGATTACCCAATCTCACCAGGAACAATCCTCCCCGGCTTGAAGTATAACTGGCGCGTGGGATATGTAGACGCGTTGGGTGCTGTGGGCTGGTCGGAATGGTACTCGTTTAAAATAGGTACGTCCGAAGACACGATCCTGCCAAAGATCGTAGCCGGTACGGATGTGAGCGACTTCGGTATGATCTCCATCGTGCACTGGCCCGAAAATATGTCGCCCGAAGCGGTATTCAACATCGAATACGATCGCCGAAATTACCTCATCGGCACCTACGATGCCGTCAACAACCGATACATCGCGTTCGACAACGGCCTCGAGATGGAACCGGGCAGATCATACTGGATCCTGGCCCGCGAAGGATTGACTATTGACTTCAGTGGTATTCCTGTGATCCTGGCGGACGATGTCTATGTTGCCCTCAACTATAACGCCAGTACGGGTAATGGCTGGAACATGGTGGCGCCACCCAATGATGCTGAATATTATTGGGCTAATGTGAAGGTGGTGGAAGAGATAGACGGAGTCCTTATAGACAGGGAAACGGTCCAGAACCTGGCCGACGACAACCTCTACATTGACCGGCAGCTATGGCGCTGGGAGAATGGACACTATCATTCCGACACGCCAGACACAGATCCCAATCTGGCTATGGAAGCCTATGCGGGCTACTGGGTCAAGGCAAGACAGGCCAATGTGTTTCTGCGGTTTGAACCCGGAGCACGGGTTGCGTCTCTGGGCAAACCGGAAATTCTGATGGCTGGAATCTGGAAAAAGACCAAGACCTGGCTGTCGAATTTGAACATCTTTTCTAAAGAAGCTGTGGCCGGGGATGATAACACACCGCCCATGCCCATGGGGACACTGGATGACAACACCGCGGATCCGGTGTTTCAGGGGTGCTTTATTGAAATCACAAACGATTGTAATTAGTGTTAAGTTTTAGGAAAGCCACGAGCTAAGAGCAAACAGCTAACAGCCGGCAACCGTCAGGTTGTCCAATGACATCTGAAGGATAAATTACGCCCAAAGGGCATAATGTCGCGCGTAGCGCAAATGACAGCCGCAGGTGTCTCTACCTCCAGCTTCGCAACGTATCCCCAATAAAAGAGAGAATTTTTTGATGTTCATCACAACAAATTGTTTTAGGTTTAAGGATTTAGGTTCCGTTGACCGCTTAGAGATGAACTCTTTTTCTTTACCTATATATCTGCTATAGGGACGCATTCTTATTTAAGAGGGCCGGAGGTTCGAGCAATGAGCAACGATAAATTACGCCCGAAGGGCATAATGACGCGCGAAGCGCTAATGTCGTTCGACAGAACAAATGACTATTAATGACACCCGTAGGGTAAATGACGTGCGTAGCGCAAATGTCACACGAAGTGTAAATGACACCCGAAGGGTATAATGACGCGCGAAGCCGCGATAAAAAATCGCGGAGCGATTTTTTATGATTGATACATACTACAAACGAAATGTCATCGGTATATCAGGTTGTGAATTTCTCTGGGGGCTGGGGCTTCCTGTTGTTCTGGAATCGACCTTTCTACAGCTTTTTTTGAAGAGCCTGGGGGCTTCCAGTTTTCAGGTGGGATTGATCCCGGCATTCTCTTTTCTGGGGAGCTCTATTTTTGCACTACTCTCCAGCTATTTCACTGTGGGGTTGGCGTTCAAGCGTGGGGCGGTCATATATCTGCACCTGATATCGGGCATGTCGCTTGTTATTTTTGGGGCGATTCTGTTTTTCTTTGAGGAGCATGCATCGGTACTGACAATTTTTTTCGTGTCATATGCTGTTTTTTCCATTTGCATGGGTATGACCGTTCCGGTGTGGTTGAACTATCTCGTCAATATATTTTCAGAGGAACGATCTTTTTCCGGTCTGGGATTTATGATGATCTCCCAGAATATTGCCAGACTTATCAGCAGTCTGTTGATCGTTAAATTTGTAGAAAAATACTCTTTTTCCCAAACAGCATCCGGAGGTATTTTCCTGGTCGTGGGCGTGCTTTTTTGTCTGGGGTCTCTGTTTTTTTTGGCCACCAAAGAAACATCGCTGCTGGGTCCTGAAACCGACGATTCCCGCAGATCCTTCTGGAGATACATGCAACGGTCCGTTCGTAAGATCTTCCAAAACCGGAACTTCCTGACATTTCTGGCTGGAGACATGGATTTTTACGTGATTGTTTCGGTCATCTCTTTCTATGCAAACTACGCCACTGCTTTTTGCAACATCGCAGCGCCCATCGCGGCCGGTTTTTTCGTGAGCTGTATCTATGTGGGTGCAATTGTAACCAATATCTTTCTGGGATCACTCGATTTCCTTTTGCCGCGTAACAAGTATATCTTTTCCAAAATGGCCTCCATGGCGGCATTGCTGCTGCTGATATTGTTCGGTTACCAGTGGAGTTTTTTCTTGGCAAGTTTTCTGCTGGGGGTTTCCAGGGGAACACGCATGATTGTTTTCCCACCCTCGGTCAAAAAACTTTCCGGATTAAATGATACCACCAGTTATTTTGCCGTGGGGCCCATCCTCACGTTACCTTTTGCGCTGGCCCTCCCAATGGCCTATGGCTATTTTCTGGATCGTTTTTCGTATCTGCACGGGGCTTCATACCGGATCATCTTCTTCGTATCGCTGGCGCTTGTCATAGGAAGTCTGTATGCTGTGTTAAGGGTCAATTTCCAGCCGAATAACCCTCGCCGCTGAGCCCTACCCGGATATTTCATGAAACTTGACTCGTCAAGTTTCACCCTTTGGGCTTTCCTGATCGGCCCTGGCACTGTGTTATTCAGCCTTCGCAGTAAATAACTACGGCTTCAGGCTGAAATGCCTTGTGCCGGAACCGATCAGGTTCGTGAAATATCCGGGCTAACCCGAACATTTCAAGAAACTTTCTGAAACCAGAACGGTCTGTCGCCAGGTTGCACGAACGGCTGTGCTGAGGGTTCGAAGTAAAAAACTACGACTTGACTTCGGCTGAGCTCAGTCGATGCCCACCCTCAGACGCCTTGGCCCTGAAGCCCTCCGGCTTTTGCAACACTGGGGTAAATCTCCTTGAATTTGCACGGTTTCTCTGATAAACTTTCAACAATATTAATAAAATCGTTTCACGATTTTATTCGGAGCTTGAGTTTTGCGAATAGCCTTTCACGAAATCCGCGAGCTATCAGCTATCAGCTATCATCTAAAAGCTGAACGCTAACAGCATATGGAGACATGCCTTGACCATCAAATCCAAAGCACTTGAAGTCAACATCGCAGATTACCATGTCGACGTCACCATAGATCCCAGGTACGATGCGCTTTATGAGGTTATGGCACAATACTTCGGCATCAGGGAGGGCGTCACGACCTTTTTGGAGGAATTGTCCCACCCATATAAAAACTGGCAGTTTATCGTCAATGAGGCCAGAAACTATTCCCTGGATTATTTCCATCTGCTGAAGGCACATTCCCAGGGTACGGATGCAGCGCGATGCTTTGTTGAGATTTTATCCCAGGCCATAACCGCAGAATGTGCCATGTCCACCAGGATGGACGCCGTGGACAACCTGCTGCTGTTTATTCAGAAACTCTTAAAAGACTCAGGGGATGCCCTGGATCGATTTTTCCCGGTGCTCTGCCATGCCTTTCAGTTAATCCGGAATTATCCGAACGATATTTTCTCTCTGTTCATCAAAAGCCATTATCAAATGAAGCGGCTGGGTGAGATTCATCTGGAAAATACCGAACACTCGGACATGGACTGTTCGGATCTGAATCGACTGATCATTCGGTATTTTCATGCGAGCTATCAATACTGGTTGAGTGAAAAGGATCCCCAGGCCTGGTTTGAAAGCAAGATCGAAGAGATCGAACCACGGCGCGATTGGGGCGTTTTGTTTAATGACATATCGCATGCAACCATCCGGAAATGGGAACGGATGCTTTTGTGTATTGAGGATGAAGGCGACATCGCTCGTCGGGAACAGACAGCACAGTTGATTCAGTTGACCGGCTATAACCAGATCGTTAAATACTATCGCCAAATTCCCGAAAAACTCCTGGAGGCCGGTGCCGGAAACAATAAGGGCAATCGGTGGAAGGTCATCTTTTTGTTCCTGATGATGAATGTTTCGGGGTTGTCCGTTATTCACGAGGAAACCTTGAGGGATATCAACCGAACCCTGAGCTGGCTCATCGGAAACGAGGCGAATTTTTATATCTGGAACTTGATAGAGAAGACCTTTTCCATTCTTCATATTCAGGCGGAGAGATACCCTGCAACAGGGCTCAATTGTGTCCTGAATATGGGCAGAGGGGTATACAAGACAGGCGACAGCGACCTGGTGAATCATTTTGTCGAGAATGTCATCGATCTCGGCTTCCAGGCTCCCATGCTCAGTGGGGTGGGGGATGACTGGCAGGTAAAGGTCAATCCATCCCATATTCTGAATATCAGGACCTGGCTGGAATTGATCGAGTTGAACCCGAAACATTCCATTCGGTTGATATCGAGCCTGACCATCTATCTGTCCCTGTGCGGTGTTTTTATCAAGGATACGGATCTGTTTCCCCGTGACATTACACGGATTTTGAACAGTGATATCGAATCTGTATATAATCTCATCAAGCAGCTGGCGCGCCTATTTCCGGTCTATTTCAACGACATCGGTGCCGAGGGAAACCTCCGGGACATATCCATGCGTATCGATGAGCTGTATCAGAGAAAGGATGTACTGGTACATTTTCTGCGCAAGCAGAGCCATGTAGAAAGCAGCAATCTCATCATCCTTTTCATGGAGGCCACCCTGAAATTCTGGCAGACGAGGGATAAGGAGCTTGTAAAGCCGTTTGTACCACCGGTTATCTTTAACCAGATTCACTGCGAAGGACCTTATATCGACGGCATCAACGCTGTGGTCAACCACCTGGCCCGGAAAAACCTGAATTTTCCGGTGGATCTTCTCACCATCGAAGAAGTCCGTGTGAAGGCCTTGCTGGCGGATATGAAGGATGCATCGGAGATCGATATAGAGAAGATGCTCCTGGCGGTATCCTTTTACCGGCATCTTCAGCAGAAGTACCATCTCGATTTTATCGAGATCAATAACTATGTCCAAAAATTGAAAACAGAAGCTTTCCCGGGTCTCGACAAACTCGAAGCCGCACTGGCCGAGCCGTCTTTGAGAAAAAAAATCGCCATGATGCTCGAATATCTCGAATTTTTGAAATACCTTATTCTATCGGACAAGCCATTCGAGGTGAAAGAGGATATATACAAAAAGAGACATTTTACCGTCGATATTCCTTCCATGTACGGCTCCTATCACGAGATGAAATTTGACGCCCTGGGTTTGACCTTCCGACTCGAGTCTCTCGTGAATACCCTCTTCGAGGAACTCGTGGAAAGTACGGATCTGAGCCTGATTACAAAAGCGACATTTTACCAGATTTATGACCATCTCATGCTTTTTGACAAGGCGCTCAAAATCGAGGGAATCCATTCAGTCGAAGTCGAAAGACAGATTGAAATGCTGGCGCATTCCCTTGAGGCCAGGGGATTCACTTTCACGCAGTACCTGGATATTTTCAAAGGGTTTGCCCAGGCGGTAAAAAATATCATCAATGATCATTTCGGAAATATCCATGGTAAAAATCTGATGGGTATTATTGATAAATTATCTGCGAACCAGGTTATGAAAAAGTATCTCCCGGCAAACGGCGAGCCTGAAAAAGAGAATATGCAGCACCGCATTTCTGAAATATTTTTCCGTGATAGAATTGCGATGACCACCGGCATCCAGCAGCTGGATCTTTTTTTGAGTCGCATTCTCAGCACACTCTTTCAGCAAGCCAACAAGCTACCCAATGAGCAGCTCCAACAGCTCCTGTTATATGATCCGAAAAATGCCATGGCTCTGATCCATGGCGTCAGCCCGAGAGTTTCCGGTATCATTCACCTGGGAAGCAAGGGGTTGAATATGGTGAAGTTGAACAATTACGGCATGCCGGTGCCACCCGGCTTCATCATTACAACGGAGGTTTTTCGGTGCCGGGAAATTATCGAAAGCTATAAACCTGCCGAAGATAATTTCAGGGAACAGGTGGTGCAGCAGATATCGGCTATCGAAGAACGGACCGGAAAATCTTTTGGGAGTCCGGGAAACCCACTTCTTTTTTCGGTGAGGAGCGGATCGGCCATCTCCCAACCCGGGATGATGGATACATTTCTAAACGTAGGGATCAATGAGGAGATTACTGAGGGAATCGCCGCGGTGACAGCCAACGAATGGTTTGCATGGGACAGTTATCGGCGTTTTCTCCAGTGTTACGGCATGTCATTCGGTCTGGAACGGGATGATTTCGATGCCATTATCGGTGAGTTGAAACGACGGGCCGGGGTTCAGCTCAAGAGGCACCTGACGGGCAAGCAGATGCGGAAGGTGGCCTTATCCTACAAACGTTTTATCCATGGCACCGGTGTTAAAATTATGGAAGATCCCCTGGAACAGCTCTATGAGACAATCCGGAACGTCCTGGGAAGCTGGAAGTCCCCCCGAGCCAGAACCTATCGAAAAATCATGGGGATATCGGATGATTGGGGCACTGCCGTAACGGTGCAAACCATGGTCTTCGGTAACATGTCGAGGCAGGCCGGCGCGGGCGTGTTTTTTACACACAACCCGAGGTGGTCTGGGGACAGTCTTCGGTTATGGGGTGATTTTACCATCGGCAACCAGGGAGAGGACGTGGTTTCCGGTCTGGTTACGACATTACCGATCTCGATTTCCCAGCAGGACATCGAGATGCGGGAAACCGATATTACGCTGGAAACCCATTTCCCGAAGATTTACTTGACCATGAAAAACTGGGCAATCGAGTTGATCGAAAGGCGTGGGTGGAGCCCCCAGGAAATGGAATTTACTTTTGAAGGACCCGAAGAAGAAGATTTATACTTGTTGCAGACGCGGGATATGGGTATACGTGAGCGGAAGAAGGCCAGGACCTTCAGCAACCTGGATACGATCGATAAAGACCGAATGCTGGGACATGGTATTGGCGTGAGTGGTGGTGCCATAAGCGGCCGGATCGTGTTTACCCTGAAAGAAATCGGTAAATGGCGTTCGTTGGAGCCTGACACACCCTTGATCCTGGTCAGAAGCGATACGGTGCCGGATGATATCAAGGAGGTCTATGCTGCCGATGGGCTGCTGACCTCCCGGGGCGGCGTAACGTCTCATGCGGCCGTGGTCACCCATCGACTGGGGAAGACAAGTGTCGTGGGATGCAACGATATGGTGTGTGATGAAAAAGAGAAGGTGTGTTCATTTGGAAAGGTTCGTCTGATATCGGGGGACAGGATCAGTATCGATGGGCGTGAAGGGTCGGTGTACCTGGGGACGTTAACGGTCAACACATCCTAGCGCGAGCATTTCGTGAAATTTCCGAAATTGCCCGGCTGTAACCAAGGGATCAGGAGGCGATATGAGAAAAGACAGTGCAAACACCAATGATTTGAAACTGGGGGTGGCTGGATTCGGTAGAATCGGCAAACTGACAGTGTGGCATCATATCGCGCGTAAATACTTTAAAGAGATCGTTGTAAATATTGGTCGCGAGTCCGGAACTTCCCTTCAGGATATTGCCCACTATGCCGAAAGAGATTCCACATATGGCCGGCTTCACGCCTTCCTCTATGGACAGGCCGCAACGCCTGTAATCTCAGATATTGACGAAAATGCCGGCACCATGGTGATGGACGGCACACGCGTGAAATTTTTACGCTCAGACAGACTCCCGCGCGATATCGGATGGCGCCGAGAAAATGTCCGACTGGTGGTTGACACCACCGGCCGGTTTCTCGACCCGACCCTGCCGGCCGAGCATCCCAACGGGTCGGCAAGAGGACATCTGGATGCCGGGGCCGACAAGGTCATTCTCTCTGCGCCTTTCAAGATTGCAGACAAGATCACAGGCATGCCTGAAGATGTTGTCACTACGGTCATGGGCATAAATGCCAACGATTATGATCCGAGGAAGCATCGGCTTATATCGAATGCGTCCTGTACAACGACCTGCTTGGCGCACATGGTAAAGCCGTTGTTGAATGCATTCGGTCCCAAACGCATCCTGTCTGCATCCATGGCTACCGTCCATGCTGCAACGGGGTCCCAGGCAGTGCTGGACAGGCTGCCGAAAGAGGGTAAAACCGATCTGCGTAAAACCAGAAGCATCATGAACAATATCATTTTGACAACCACGGGTGCTGCCAATGCCTTGAGGCTTGTCATTCCCGAGATGGAGCAGATTGGGTTTATCGCGGAATCGGTTCGGATTCCCACCGCCTCCGGATCCTTGATCATTCTGGTGGTTAATCTTCAGGAAGAGCTGTCAACCGAGCCCATACGCAGAGAATTTATCAATGATGTTTACCGGCAGACCGCAGAGAACGATCCGAACGGATACCTCCACTACACTGATAATCAGAATGTTTCAGGGGATATCATGGGCGTTCCCAGGGCTGCGGCCATTATCGAAGGGCACGAGACCCATCGACGGACGGCCGAAGTGACTATCGATCTCGAACGGGTGCCGGGACTCGACGCAACCGTGGTGGCCTCGTTGAAAAAGACAATCATCAGGGTTCCGGTAACCCAGGCGGTCATATATGGCTGGTACGACAACGAGATGGGTAGTTATGTCAATATGCTGGGGGACCGAACGGTGTCTATCGCGGAAGAAATGTAATTATTGATAGTTTTAGGTGTTACGTTTTAGGTTTTAGGAAAGCCACGAGCTAACAGCTATAAGCAACAATAAATAACGCGCGCAGCGCAAAGATCGCACGAAGTGCAAATTCCGTCCGAAGGACAAATATCGCACGCAGTGCAAATTACGCCCGCAAGGGCTAATATCGCACGAAGTGCAAATGTCACACGAAGTGTTAATGACATCCGAAGGATAAATGACGCCCGTAGGGCACAATGACGCACGAAGTGCAAATTCCGTCCGAAGGACAAATATCGCACGAAGTGCAAATTACGCCCGCAAGGGCTAATATCGCACGAAGTGCAAATGTCACACGAAGTGTTAATGACAGCCGAAGG